>DATCXL010000325.1:0-7794 GCA_036565825.1 Mycobacteriales bacterium | reverse complement strand
GTGCACCAGCCCGCAAACCAGCAGGACCAGCCGGACCTCGCGCTGCTCGAGAAGGTGCTTAGTGGACTCCGCAAGCTTTGATCCCCGCCGGACCGCATCGTCCGGGACCCTGACCTCCGTCAAGATCGTCATCGCTGGCGGATTCGGTGCTGGCAAGACGACCTTCGTCGGGTCGGTCTCCGAGATCGCACCGCTGACCACCGAGGCGGTGATGACCTCGGCGGCAGAGAAGGTGGACGACCTCGCCTTCCTGCCGCAGAAGACGACCACGACCGTGGCGATGGACTTTGGCCGTGTCTCACTGGACAAGGATCTGATCCTCTACCTGTTCGGGACACCCGGTCAGCATCGCTTCTGGTTCATGTGGGACGACCTGGTCAGAGGTGCCATCGGCGCTGTGGTGCTCGTCGACACCCGAAGGCTGGCCGACTGCTTCCCGGCGGTCGACTACTTCGAACAGTGGGAACTGCCGTACGTGGTCGGCATGAACTGCTTCGACGGAGTACAGCCCTTCACCGTCGACGAGGTACGGGAGGCCCTCCAGATCGGGCCGACCGTGCCCATCGTGCCGTGCGACGCGCGGGAACGGGCCTCCACCAAGGCGACCCTGATCACGCTGGTCGAGCACGCGATGGAGCGCGCCTACGCGACGAACTCACCGGATTCGGCGGGGCAGAACTCGTCGACGGTGTGGTAGCCCCCAACCGGTCGCTCGGCCGTCGCGCGCCCCATGGTGGCGTCGGCCGGGTTTGACAGCCCGGGGATCTTGCCAGAGTCGTCGATACCGCCGGGCGTACCGCCGTCGGCCGGTCCGGTGGACCGGCCCCGCCGGTCGGTGCTGGCCACCCAGACGGGGCGGCAGGTGGCATGGCAGGTCAGAATGGCGGCATGAGGTCGACGCTCGTCTACGACGGTGACTGCGGGTTCTGCACCACCTGTGTGCGGTTCGTCGAGCGCAGGCTGCCAACCGGCACCCGCATGGTCGCCTGGCAGCACGCGGACCTGGACGCACTGGGCGTAACCCGGGCTGCCGCCGGAAAGGCGGTGCAGTGGGTCGCGCCGGACGGCACGGTCAGTGCGGGTGCGGGCGCGGTCGGTCGTCTGCTGGTCGATTCGGGCTGGCCCTGGCGGGCGTTGGGCCAGCTGGTACTCACGCCGCCGTTGTCCTGGTTGGCCGCCGTCGCCTACCGACTGGTCGCCAACAACCGGCACCGACTCCCCGGCGGTACCGCTGCCTGTGCGCTGCCGCCGGACCGGCGTCCGGGCGCCGTCGGCTGAGGTTGCCCAGTCGCGGTCGGGTCCCCGACCTGTTTCAGGCCAGGGCGTCTCGCCGAGCGTCCCGCGCCGGTTGGACCGACCGCTCGGCCCGACCGGGTAGGCGCAGCCGCTCGCTGGGCAGCAAGGACATGATCGCCACCACGTGTGGCAGGAAGATGATCGTGATTCCAGCGAACACCGACACGTGGAACCCCAGCAGCAGGCCGACCGCCGCACACCGGGCCCGGTCGCTGCGGGCGAGCAGCAGCAGCGGTGAGCACAGTTCCGCTCCGATCATCAGGAACTGGCCGGCGACCAGCAGTGTCGGATAGTCCAACATCCAGGTCGACAGCACCGTTCCGCGACGAACGATGGCCCGGGCAAGTGTGGCCCCGGTGGGCCAGTCCCACCCGCCGAACCGGATTTTCGCCCACGCGGCGAGGAAGTAGGTGAGCACCACCGCCACCTGCACCATACGCAGCGCCCAGCCCGCCGACGCCGACCTCGATCGGTCCCCGAAGCGCGTGGCGCCCACGGTGGGCAGCACCGCCAACGCGACCAGGAAGGCGAACCGGTCGTGCTCCACCTTTCCGTAGGACATCGCCACGACCATCCACTCCAGGTACAGCGCGAACACCACCGTGCCCGACAACCTTGGTGCCCGTCCGGATGCGGCCACCAGAGCGGTGGCGACCAGCAGCCACCTCACCACCTCGACGACGGTGTGGGTCGGTGTCGGCAGGTGCAGCAGCCGGCCGATCGTCAGCGGTTGGTACAGCGCGGTGGGCAGACCGCCGTGCTGGGCCACCCACGGGGTGAACAGGAACACGTCCAGTGGTACGTACAGGTAGACCAGCACCCTGAACACCGCGACCCGACCCGATGGGACCGGTTCCATCCACCAGCGGGCGAGACGCGTCATGGTCTGCTCCACGAGGCCAACACCGTGGTCCGCTCGACTCCGGTGGCCTGGCCCTGCCGCAGCGGATAGTCGTGCCGGACGATTTCGATCCGGACCAGCGGGTCGTCGGGGTGGTGACGCTGGTAGGCCACGGCCAGCGATCCGAGTAACGCCGGGTCCGCGACGAACCGGCCCAGTTGCCCCTCGACCTCGGCGCGACGCAACCCGGTCTGGGGACCACTGATCGTCAGGTGCCGGCCGGAGACGGTGGTCGCCTCTATCTGGGTGGTGACCACCGGTGCATCGGGACTGTCCCGGGTGGAGTACATCCGGAACGGGCCGAACGGGAAGTCGCTGTCCTGCCCCCATACGGTGCCGGTGAACACCAGCGCCAGCCCGAGGCCGGTCGCGGTCAGCCGCCAGACACGCGCGAACCGGCCGAGCCCGTCCGGCGGTTCCGACGTTTTCGAGCCCCTGGCCACCGGGCAGACTCTAGATGAGCGAGTCCGGATGTTGTCGCTGGTAAACGCTGTTTCTCGCCGTCATCTGCCCGTACCTCGGACCTTTCTGGGGGTGCGGGAGCGGGGTTCTGAAGCCGGGGCTCCGTCTCGGCGAGGGCCTGTCACCGCGGACCAGACAGGCCCACCCAGCTGACCTGTGCGCGGAGTCGGCGACTCGACGGTCAGAGCCAGCCGTTGCGTCGGAAACCGCGATGCAGCGCCAGGCAGATGACCAGTACGAGTCCCATCACGATCGGATACCCGAACCGCCAGTGCAGTTCGGGCATGTTGCTGAAGTTCATGCCGTAGACGCCGGCGACCGCTGTGGGCACCGAGACGATCGCCACCCATGCGGAGATCTTTCGCATGTCCTCGTTCTGGGCCACGGCGACCTGGGCGAGGTTGGCCTGCACCAGTGTGGTGAGCAACTCGTCCAGGCTGGCCACGCCCTCGTTGACCCGGGTCAGGTGATCGTTGACGTCCCGGAAGTACTCCCGAACCCTGGGTGGAACGGGCCGCATCGGACGTTCGGCCAGGATGTCCAGCGGTTGCGCCAGCGGCGCGGTCGCCCGGCGCAGTTCGAGCACCTCACGCTTGAGTTGGTAGATCCGCTCGGCGTCCCGGGACCGCCGGGTGGAGAACACCGCGCTTTCGACCGCGTCCACGTCGTCCTGCACCGACCGGCTGACCGCCATGTAGTCGTCCACCACCCGGTCTGCGACCGCATGTAGCACCGCGGAGGGGCCGGAGGCCATCCGCTCAGGGTCGTCCTCCAGGATTCGGCGCAGCGTTCGCAGCTCACCGTGGTCGCCGTGCCGGACGGTGATCACGAAGTCGTCGCCGAGAAAGGCCATGATCTCGCCGGTCTCGACGATCTCGCGGGATCCGGTTGACCCGGTTGACCCGGTTGACCCGCCCGATCCGACCGGCGGCACATAGCAGACCGTCTTGAAGACCACGAACAGCACGTCGTCGTACCGTTCCAGTTTGGGACGCTGGTGCGCGTGTACCGCGTCCTCCACCGCCAACGGGTGCAGGCCGAACCTCGCGGCCAGGCCGGACAGCTCCCCCTCGGCCGGCTCGTGCAGTCCGATCCAGACGAAGCCACGACCACTCGAACGTACCGCCGCGATGGCCTCGTCGTAGGTACACCGACCGGGCTGACGGTGACCGTCGACATAGACCGCGCAGTCCACCACGTGGCTTCGTCGCGGGTTGGCGGGCACGTTCTGGTCATTGCGCGAGCGACGGACGTGGCGCAGGTCACGGAGCGTGGGCATGGCGGTTCCCTCCCGACGGTGAGAGCTGATGGGCCGGCCGGATGGCGGCCGGGCGGAGGGCGTCGGCAGGTCGGGGGCGAACCCGAACCGGCTGTCAGGCGGCTGCGGGCGACCTGGGGACGCTGCTGGTACTACACGGTCGTGTGCCCATCGCGTCCACCTCCTCGGGTCGCCCCTCGCCAGGGGATGAAACCTGGTGTGTCTGATCACAGGCCGTTGTCAACACTACCCGACCGGTGGGCAGACTGTGTCGATCCCCGCGACCGTGGGGCGACCGAGGAGGGACGACAGATGGCGTTCGGTCGGTATTTTGAGGAGTTCGAAGTCGGTGCGACCTACAGCCACTGGCCGGGAAAGACGGTCACCGAGTACGACGACCACCTCTTCTGCCTGCTGACCATGAACCATCATCCGCTGCATCTGGACGCCCACTATGCGGCTGAGGCGACCGAGTTCGGCCGCAACGTGGTGGTCGGTAACTACATCTACTCGCTGCTGCTTGGGATGTCCGTCCCGGACGTGTCCGGACGTGCCATCGCCAACCTGGAGGTGGAGTCACTGCGACACGTGGCACCGACGTTCCACGGCGACACGATCTACGGCGAGACCACCGTGCTGGACAAGACCGAGTCACGTTCCAAGCCGGATCGGGGTGTGGTGTACGTGGAGACCCGGGGCTACAAGCAGGACGGCACGGTGGTGTGTGTCTTCCGTCGGAAGGTGATGGTCCCTAAGCGGGGATCCGCCACCTCCGATCATGACGAACCCGGTCGGCCGCATCCAGCGCAGTAAATCAGCGGCGTATCGCCTAATACCGTATCTAACCTGTGGAAGGAGGCACTTAACTCATCAGGGGAGAACTCATGCCGCGGGTACCGGACATGGTGGAGCACGAACAGATCCTGGCGGCTGTGCGGGCCATCGAAGCCGACCTGACCGCCGGACGGATCGGATCAGCCGAGGCGACCCGTCGGATCAACAGGTGCCGTCGGGCGGTCACCCCGCGCGACCTGTGGAAGGCCAGCGGCCGACGGGCCGGTTCGCGGCGGCGGTCGGACTGGTCCGACATCCGCACCGCCGTCTTCGGGATGGTCAGTCTGCTGTTGCTACTGCTCCTGGGGATGTGGATGGTGACCCGGGTGATCGCGTCGATGTGACGGCGTCGGCGTTGGGGTCAGGCAGGGTCAGGCAGGGTCAGGCGGGGTCGGTTCGGTCGCGCAACCGAGGACTCCCCATTCGCGCAGGGTGTCCAGTAGGCCGTCGGACAGCGGTAGTTGGGCCAGTTCCTCCTCAGTGACGAATCGGGCGTCGGTCGCGTCGTCGCCGGCGGCCAGTCGGCCCGACACCACGGTGCAGGCCAGGTCGTCGATCACGTAGGTGACTCCACCGGGCCCGGGGCGGTGCACCCGGCCCACCGTCCGGCCGGCGGTCACCGTCAGCCCGGTCTCCTCGCGCACCTCACGCACCGCGGCGGCGGCGGCGGTCTCACCGGGTTCGATCCGGCCGCCAGGCAGCGACCAGCGACCGCGGTCTGGTTCGTGGCCGCGCCGGATGACCAGCAGTCGGCCGTCCTCGTTCCGAACGACCGCCCCGGCGCAGAAGACACAGAGACCCACCGAACCACCGTAACCGGACGTTGGTCGGCCAACCTGGCCGGCCGGTCCGGTGTTCGCGTGGCCCGGTGACCCCGCCGACCGATCTCGACGATGGTGGATAGTGCTCGGGCAGCATGCAGATCACGAATACCGAGGCGGTTGTCCGCCGGTTCGGGTGAAGTCGTGTGTCAGGCGCCTCGCTCGCGCCCGGGCCGACCGGCATGCTGTCATTCAGCCCGGTTCGTCGGATCAGAACGACACAAATCTCGGTGGAGGCGGATGGACACGGGTGGACAGGGGTGGTCGTGCCGCCCTGGTGGAACCGGCCGCCGGACGGGGCCGGGACACCGCCGACGGGTTCGCGTGCTGCTGCCGACACGTCGTGTCCTCTAGGCTGTCGCCACGCCGGAACGGGTTCGATCTCGCTGACTTGCGTGATCGGAACACGTTCGGCGCGGGGGATCGTTTTCCCGGACCCGGCACGGTACAAATATGTCGCTACGTGTGACCGTCCATCGCTAAGTGTGACGGCTAGCGCGAGGAGGGGCACCGCAATGAATGTCAAGAAGATCTTGACGTGGCTGGGGATCGCCTTCGTGGCCTTCTACCTGCTGTCCTCGCCCCAGGACTCCGCGGACCTGGTCAGGGGCGCGGTGGGCAACCTCGGGACAGCAGCGGACAAGGTGTCACAGTTCGTGAAGTCGCTCGTAGGCTAGCGCGTGGCCACCAGGTCGGGCCCGCGACGCTATCTGTTGCCGAGCGAGCGCAGGGTCATCCAGATCCGTCGGCACTGGGCCGTGCTGTTCCGGTCGATCCTGGAGACGTTCGCGCTGGTCCTGTTCGCCGTCATCGTCTCGGCCGTCTTCGCCGGGCGCCCGTTCATGCAGACCCTGGCCTGGTGGATCGTCATCGTCGCGCTGGGCCGGTTGGCGTGGATCATCGGTGAGTGGTGGGTGGAGCGGTTCATCGTCACCGACCAGCGGGTCATGCTCATCTCCGGGATCGTCACCCGCAAGGTCGCCATCATGCCGCTGTCCAAGGTCACCGACATGACCTACGAGCGTTCCCTGCTCGGCCAGATGCTCGGCTACGGCGCCTTCATCGTGGAGTCCGCCGGACAGGTGCAGGCACTGAGCACCATCCGGTTCATCCCGCACCCGGACCGGCTCTACGTGCAGGTCTCCGAGATGCTCTTCGGCCCGGCACCGGCGCCGCCGACACCTCTGGTCTGATCGGCCGGACCGGTGGGAGTCCACCGCGGGCACCGGTCGGACGTGGTTACGCTGGGCCGGACAACCGTCCCCCAACCCTGGCCCGGCATGCGTATCGACCTGCACGCACACTCCACCGCGTCGGACGGAACCGACCGACCCGCCCGACTGGTCACCGCCGCGCGGGACGCCGGGCTCGACGTGGTCGCGATCACCGACCATGACACCTCCGCCGGATGGGCCGAGGCGATCGACGCGCTGCCGGTGGGGGTGACCCTCGTTCCCGGCGCGGAACTGTCCTGCGTGGCCACCGGGCCTGACGGTCGGCCGACCTCACTGCATCTGCTTGCCTACCTGTTCGACCCCGACCACCCGGACCTGGCGGCCGAACGTGACCGTCTGCACCGGAACCGGCGGGATCGGGGACGGCGGATCGTCGAACGGATGGTCGCTGACGGCCTGCCGGTGACCTGGCAGCGGGTGGAGGCACTTGCAGCTGGTGGTTCGGTGGGCCGTCCGCACATCGCGCGTGCGTTGATCGAGGCCGGCAGTGTCTCCTCGGTAGCCGAGGCGTTCGATCGGCTGCTGCGAACCGGCGGGCCCTACTACGTTCCCAAACACGACATGGACGCGTGCACGGCGGTGCGGCTGGTACGGGCCGCCGGCGGCGTCCCGGTGTTCGCCCACCCGCTTGCCCGCCGGCGTGGCCGGGTGGTCGGTGACGAGGTGATCGAGTCGATGGCCGAGGCCGGCCTGGGCGGTCTGGAGGTCGATCACCCCGACAACGCCGAGGACGACCGCGCCCACCTGCGCGACCTCGCCGGCGCCCTGGGGTTGCTGGTCACCGGCGCCAGCGACTACCACGGGGGCAACAAGACGGTCGGGTTGGGCGCCTGTACCACCGGCCCGGGCGCCTACCAGGAACTGGTGGCCCAGGCCCGGGGCCGGACGCCGGTGACCGGGTGACTGCGTGGCCGGGTGATTGTGTGACCGCCGTCTGGTGCCTTTCTGACGGGTTCTCGGCGGGGGCCAGCCGTCGGCCGTGAGCCG
>DATCXL010000321.1:0-2994 GCA_036565825.1 Mycobacteriales bacterium | reverse complement strand
GTCGGTTCTGTTGCGCGAACAACGGACGTACTACGCTCCGCTACGAAGCCGTCTGACGGTTCCCGGTCAGGCGCCCCAGAACGTGTGCGGGGCCTCGTCCCCCCGTGCGAGGCCCCGCACACCCCTTCCCCGACATTCACCGGTGTTCCCACACCACCGCGGTCCACACATTCCCCACGGAACCGAGCCACCGCCCGGGCCCGACGATGGCGGCCGGCAATGCATTGCTGGTTGGATGGACACCGAAAGTCACCGCTTGGAACCGGCCGCCGACCATCCGCCCTGATCCGCGTCCAGGCGTCGACCGGTCGCTCGACGGGCAGGGGGAGGCCGATGGGCGCACGTCTTGCCGTCGTGGTGGGCGCCGGACCGGGTATCGGGCAGTCGGTGGGCCGTCGTTTCGGCCGGGAGGGGTATCGGGTGGTGCTGGTCTCCCGGCGCCCGGACCGGCTGGCGGGTATCGCGGCGAACCTGGCCAGGGACGACATCGAGACGCTGGCACTACCGCTCGACGTCAGCGACCCGGCCGCGCTGCGCACCAGCCTTGCCGGGTTGGGCGGGCAGGTGGGTGACCCCGAGGTGCTGGTCTACAACGCGGCCCGATCCCCGACGGTGCGACCTACCCACGTCGCCGTGGAGACCCTGCTCGACTCGCTGCGGGTCAACGTGGTGGGCGCGTTGGTGTCCGCCCAGTCGGTGTTGGAACCGATGCGTCGGGCCGGCCGCGGGTCGATCCTGTTCACCGGCGAGGGGCACGCGCTGTCTCCGCACCCGGATGCCGCGGTACTCGGCATCGGCAAGGCGGCGTTACGCAACCTCACCTTCTCGCTGGCCCGGGAATTGGAACCCGAGGGCATCCACGTCGCCACCGTGACCGTCAACGGGCCGGTGGCGCCACGCACGCCGTTCGACCCGGATCTGGTCGCCGAGGAGTTCTGGCGGCTGCACCGCGAACCGGCCGGCGAGTGGACCACCGAACTGGTCTTCCACGGCCGGCCACGCTGAACCGACCCACCCGACCAGGTGCCGGGGGCCGGTGGCTCGGCAATACTGGTCACTCACGGTGAACCGACCGGTGGCCGACAACGGCCAGGGTCGGCCGCCGATGACAGGAGGTGCCGACATGCTCGGATTCATCATCGGACTGATCGTCGTCGGGTTGATCGCCGGAGCGCTGGCACGGCTGTTGGTGCCCGGCCCGGACCCGATGAGCGTGCCCGCCACCATCGGGCTGGGCGTGGCCGGGTCGTTCGTCGGCGGGTTCCTCAGTTCACTGCTGTTCGGCCGGTCGTTCACCCACGGTTTCATCCACCCGACCGGAATCGTCGGTTCGGTCATCGGCGCGGTGATCGTGCTGCTGATCTACCGCTCGGTCAACCGGCGGCACCGGCGGTGAACCGGTAGCCGAACGGCATTTCCAGCCGGTGTTCGCGCAACAGGTCGGCGTCGGCGAGCAGGGTGCCGGTCAGCCCGTCGGCCGCCACCCGGCCACCGGACAGCAGCACCGACCGTTCGCACAACCACAGTGCGTAGGGCAGATCGTGGGTGACCATCAGCACGGTGACGTCCAGGTCGGACAGGATCTCGGCCAACTCCCGACGGCTGGCCGGATCCAGGTTCGACGACGGTTCGTCCAACGCCAACACCGACGGGCACATCGCCAGCACGGTGGCCACCGCGACCCGGCGGCGCTGCCCGAAACTCAGGTGGTGCGGTGGTCGGTCGGCGTGGCCGGTCATACCGACCTGGGCCAGCGCCAGGTCCACCCGCTCGTCCAGTTCGGCACCGCGCAGGCCCAGGTTGGCCGGGCCGAACGCCACATCCTGCCGGACCGTCGGGGAGAACAACTGGTCGTCGGGGTCCTGGAACACGATCCCGACCCGGCGCCGCACCTCGGCCAGGGTGTCCCGCCCGACCGCCAGGCCGTCGACCGTGACACGGCCCCGGGACGGGGTGAGAATCCCGTTCAGGTGCAGCACCAGGGTGGTCTTGCCGGCGCCGTTCGGGCCGAGCAGGGCGACCCGCTCACCTGTCCCGACCGACAGGTCCACCCCACACAGCGCCTGCTGCCCGTCGGGATAGACGTAGGCCAGGTCACGCACCTCCAGGGCCGGCGCCACACTCATCGGCGCACCGCCCAGTTCCCGACCAGCACCACCACGACCGACGCCAGCGGTGCCGCCGCGGTGACCCACTGCCGGCCGGTGGCCGGCTGGCCGACCGGCGCCGGCAACACCCCGGTGTAACCGCGGCTGCGCATGGCCAGGTAGACCCGCTCACCGCGTTCGAAACTGCGCACGAACAGCGTGCCGGCGGTGCGCGCCACGGTCAGCAGCCGGTGCGGTGCCCCCCGGTCGAAACCCCGGGACTGCTGGGCCACCCGCATCCGGCGCAGTTCGCCGGACACCACCTCGACGTAGCGGAGCATGAACATGGCGATCTGCACCAACATCGGCGGGAACCGTAACCGGCGCAGACCGTGCAGCAGGTCCGATGGTCGGGTGGTGGCGCCCAGCAGCACCGAACCGGCCACCCCGAGCGTGCCCTTGACCAGGATCCCCCAGGCGCCTTCCAGGCCGGCGCGGGACAGTTCCAACCCGGCGAACCGCACCCGGGGGCCCTCGGCCAACAACGGCAGGGCCAGCGCGAAGGCGACGAACGGGAGTTCCACCGTGGCCCGGCGCAGCACGTACCCGACCGGCACCCGAGCCACCACCGCGACCGCCACCAGCACCGCGGCGTAGCCGGCGAACGCATAGAACCAGTCCCGCGGGGTGGCCACCACCACCAGCACGCAGCCGACCAGCGCGACAATCTTGCACTGCGCGGGCAGCAGGTGCACCGGTGAGGCGGTGTCCCGGTATCCGTCGGCCAACCGCACCGGCCGGTCAGCCGCGTCCGCGGCGCTCACCGCCGTGCCCCTGGACCGGGCTGGTCGGTGGGGCCGGCAGGGCCACTGCCAGCGCGGCGGCGGGAGACCAGCCAGCACACGGC
>DATCXL010000281.1:0-9602 GCA_036565825.1 Mycobacteriales bacterium | reverse complement strand
CCGCCGGGCCATCCTCACCCGGCACGGCGACTGCCCGAACGTTTGGGCCGCCCGATGCCGCGATGGCAGCCGCACGGTGCCGGATGGCCGGGCCGAGCGCCAGTTGGCCGATCGCCGCGGCCGCGCACAGCCCCAGGCAACCAGACCACAGCGGCACCGTGCCCAGTTGGAGCATCGTCGTGCCGAGCAGCGGGGCCGCCAGAGCGGCCACGCCCCATGCGGTGCCGTAGAGCCCGTTGTACCGCCCGCGCAGGTGCGCCGGCGCCAGGGTGGCCACGATGACCGCGGCGACCGTGTGGACCACGATCTCGCCGAGCGTCCAGACCACCACGGTGGCCGCGTAACCCGCGGTGGAGGAGACCAGCGAGGTCAGGCCGTACCCGACGCCGATGCCCAGCATGCCGCCCGCCAGCGTCCGACTGGGATCCCAGCGGCCCAGCCGGTGCCCGACCAACGGTTGCACGGCGATGATCACGATGCCGTTGGTGGCGACCACCAGCCCGTACGCGCTCGGCGACAGCCCGGCGGCCCGCATGGCCAGCGGCAGGGTGCTGAACGCCTGGAGGAAGACCAGGGCGCAGGCCAGCACCAGGATGGCGAAACACACCATGACCCGATCGCCCAGCACGTCGGCGAACCGGCCCGACTGGTGGTCGGCCACGCGGGCCCGGGTCTCCGGAACGGCCCGCCAGACCAGTAGTCCGAACAGCATGCCGGTGAGCGCGTCTATCCAGAACAGCAGTTGGTAGCCGTCGCGGGCCAGCACGCCACCGAGCACCATGGCCACCGAGAACCCCAGGTTGATGGCCCACAGCAGGATGCCGAACGCCCTGGGCCGGTCGGCCACCGGAACCAGGTCGGCGACGATCGACTGTGCGGCCGGGCGGAACAGGTCCACGGTCAACCCGAGCAGCAGCGCGGTGACAACGATCAGCCACAGGTCACGGGCATAGCCCAGGCCGAGCATGACCGCCCCCGTCGCCAACATGCCCACGGTCAGGGTGGCGCGTCGGCCGATCCGGTCGGTGAGAAACCCGCCGATCAACTGGGAGACGGTCCCGCCGATCCCGATCACGGCCAACACCGATCCGGTCGCCGTCACCGACATGCCGCGGGCGCCGCTCAGGTAGAAGGCGAGGAACGGCTGCACCATCGTGCCCAACCGGTTCACCAGCGTGCCGGACCACAGCACCCAGAACGGGCGCGGTAGTCCACCCACCCTGACCCGCAGGAAGCCGCGCATCCCGGCCGTGCTGACCGTCCCGCCGGTCATCCGGTCATCCCGTCATCTGCTTACCTCGCCGACACCGTCACGGTGCCGCGCCGGCCGCTGCCGCCTCTGTGGCAACCGGACCGCCCGAGCCTCGGTAGGAACTGAACGACCTCGTCAACTCCCGCACGGTCGCGTCACACCCGGCCACGCCCACAGCACAGATCCCCAGGTCGGCCGCGGCGGACCGTTCGACCATGTCGCGGTAGGCGGTGAACTGGTTGCTCAGCCCGCGCCCGACGGTGCTGAACACCGCGTGCGACAGGTCGCGTTCGCGGGCGGCGGCGGCCAACCGGAGCAACTGCGCATTGCGGCCGGTCAGCACGACCGTGTCGAACCTGATACCGGCGTGCCTGTTGCCGTCCGGGTCGGTCACCCCTTCGGACCGGTAGAGCCGGGGCTCCAGATGCGCGAGTTGGCCCATCAGAATGGCCACCGCGTTCGCCACGGCCGGGGCTTCCATCTTCCTGTCGACCACGAGCGCGACGCGCAACACCTCCGGACCACGGTCCCGGTCATCCGTACTGTCGGCCACCCGAATCCTTTCGACGGAACACCACGAAGCACATCGCGGTACCGGCCGCGAGTACCTCAACCGTTCGTAGACCGTAGTGGTCCGAACACAGTTGGTTGGTCACCGCGCCGACCTTCACCTTGTCGGTCGGGTCGACCGCGCCGTGGTGTTCGAGGACCATCCGACAGGCGGCGCTGTTCGACGTGGCTAACACGGCCCTGGTAACCCGGTCGGATATCCGCTCGACCAGGGCGGTGGTGGCCGGGTGATGGAAGACCAGGTCGAGGTGTTCGGGATCAACGGCCTCGGGAACCGCCAGCACCATGTCCGGCAACGGTTGCAGAAAGGACTCGACCGCCTCAAGTTGTGGATCAAAGAAGAAGGACCTGATGTCCGGGTAGGCCGAGGGGACAAGCAGGACGTCGTGCTGCCCGGATTTCACGGTCTGCGCGGCGAGTTCGAAACTCGGATAGCCGGCCAGAGAATCTGCCCGGTCCGAACCCCACACCCGACCCACCGCGACGCTACAGGTCAGTCCGACCGGTTCGTCGGCCAGCGTCGCCACCGACGAGTATGTCGTGGGCCGGCGCCGGATGTCCTCGGAGAATGCTGCCTGGGGGCGTGCGTCGGTCACGTCTGCTCCTCCGGAGTGCCCGCTGGGGTCGCCAGCTCGTAGAATCCGACACCGTCGAGGTAACGGATGGTGCCGAGATCACGCATGAGGATCGCTTCGACTTCGTGACAGAGGTTGATCACAACGGGGTAGGTGGTGTCGTCGACGGTGCGTTCCAGCCGGCCTCCGGGGTGCACGATCTCCCACATCTCGTGGAAACTCTCCATTCGGCGGATCACGTCGATATCCCGGTAGGCGCGCAGGGTTCCCGACACCGGAGAGATCATGGCGACCCAGGCGAAGAAGCGCCTGATCTGGTACGCCTCACGGTGTCGGTCCCGGAATCGCTCCGGGCACACGTAGGCGTCGACCATCCACTCGATCTGGCCGGCGCCCAGGGCCTGGCCGGCGTAGTACGGCAGGTCGCCGCCCGACAACCGGGCGCCCAGTTCGATCAGGCACGGTCCCTGTGGGGTCATCTTGAGTTCCACGTGGGCCGGACCGTGCCGTACGCCCAGAGCGTCGAGCGCCCGGGCGGAGTAGGCGGCGAGTTCGTCCTGCACCGGACCGTGCCGGGGGACCAGATGACTCGCGCCGGAGAGGTCGACCACGCCGTTGACCGAGAACCGGGAACTCTTCCAGATCTCGCAGACCCGGTGCAGCCCGTCCCGGCTCACGGTGTTGACGATGTACTCGTCGCCGACCAGGTACTCCTGCGCCACCACACCGTTGTTCGGCTCGGAGAAGATGTCGGGACGTTCGACGATCTGCTGGTACGCGGCGGCCGTCTGTTCCACCGTGGTACAGAACGAGACGCCGTCACCGCCCGCGCTGCTGACGGGTTTCACCACGATCCGGCCGCCGGTTCTCCGGTGCCAGTCGCACAGCTCGGCGACGTCGTTGGTGCGGATCTGACGGGCACCGTGCAGACCGGCCGCCTTGATCGTCTCGATCATCAGATACTTGTCCCGCCGCGCCGCACTGAGCGCCGTTCCGTTCGATGGCACCCCGAGTTGTTCACTGAGCAGGTCGGCGAACCGCACCCCGTACTCGCCCCCGGCGACGACGGCGACCGGATGGTGGGCGGACACCAGCGCCACGGTTTTGTCGATGTCGCCATTGTGCAGGATATTGTCTACATAGTTGTCCAGAGCTGGTGCGGACGACTGGTAGACCTCCGGAGGTTCTGGTCCACTCTGTACCCGGACGCAGTCGTAACCGGCGGCGCGGAAGGCGGGCGCGATGTGCCGTGCCGTCTGCGGTAGGCCGTGTTGTGCGGTTTCGTAGGTGTCAACGAGGACCACGTGGCCGCGGGCCATTGCTTCCCCTGTCATTCGGGCGGGCAGGGTCGCATCGTAGGGTCGTGCACGGTCATCGGGGTTGTCAACCAACGTGGGCCGGCCAACCGCATTCGGCTTTCCGCCGGTATTCATGATCGGGATGTCCGGACCCGCACCGGTCGACGTGTACCGGCCGAGCCCTTTGCCCGCCACCGGTGTGCGGTTACGGTGATTCGGCGCCGCCCCGGTCCCGAGGTACTGGCGCACCACCGCGTCGGCGGACGGGAGCCACCTGTGGAGATGATGCGAGCGGCCCGGTTCGACCGGGCGACCCGGGCGTTGACCGTCGAGCCGGTTCCGGTACCCGAACCGGGCCCGACCGAGGTGCTGGTGCGGGTCCAGGCCTGCGGCATCTGTCTGTCCGACGTTCATCTGATCGACGGGACGCTGCCCGCACCGCTGCCTCTGGTCACCCCGGGACACGAGGCGTCCGGCGTGGTGGAACGGGTCGGTGGGCTGGTGACCGGCTGGCGGCCGGGCCAGCGGGTGGTGATGGCCGCTGGCCGTCCGTGCGGCGACTGCCTGTCGTGCACGCGTGGGCGGGCCGATGACTGCCAGCGGACCGCGATCATGGGATTCGGCTACGACGGTGCCTGGGCGCAGTACGTGGTCGTCCCGTTCTTCGCGCTGACCGAGATCGGGGCGGACCTGCCGTTCGAACAGGCCGCCGTGCTGGCCGACGCGGTTGCCACCCCGTACGCCGGTCTGGTCGACCGGGCGGCGCTGCGGCCCGGTGAGGCTGTCGGGCTGTGGGGGATCGGTGGGCTGGGCGTGCACGCCGTGCAGATCGCCCGGGTGGTCGGCGCGGCGCCGATCATCGCGGTCGACCCGAATCCGGCCGCGCGGGAACGAGCCCTGAAGCTGGGCGCGGACGCCGCACTCGACCCGACCGGGGATGTGGGCGCCGAGGTACTGCGGATCACCGGTGGACGCGGGCTGGACCTGGCCGTGGACCTGGTGGGAGCCAACGCGGTGTTGACCCAGGCCGCCTCCTGCCTGGGCCGGGGCGGTCGGCTGTTGATGATCGGACTGTCAGCCGAACCCATCCGACTGGGGCCCAGTGTGCTGTTCGGGGTGTCCTCGCATTCACTGCTCGGCCACCTCGGGTATGCCAGCCGTCACCTCGACCAACTTGTCGACCTGGTCACGGCCGGCCGGTTGGACGTGTCCGGCTCGGTGAGTGACACCCTGTCGCTGGACGAGGTCGCCGACGGGGTGCACCGGTTGGCGACCAGGGCTGGTGATCCGATCCGCCTGGTGATCACCCCGAACGCCGACTGACGAACCGGTCCCGGCGTCAGACCCGGCGCCCTGGCCGCTTTCCACCGGCGCAATTCAGCCATGTCTTCGCGGGAAAACCGCACCTGAAAACGCTTTCATCGGGGGGTTCTCACGCGAAAACCCCCTGGGTCATGCCGACCCGGGGCGGCGGCGCGTGCCGCGACGGTGGCTCGGAGTACGGAAGAATCGGGCGCGGGCAACGGTCGGGGCCGTGTCGGTCGGGAACCGCCGTCGATTGGAGGGCAGTGTGATGGCCGAACAGGTCGACGTCGTGGTGGTCGGCATGGGCCCAGGTGGGGAGGCGGCGGCCGGGGAACTCGCCGAGGCTGGGCTGTCCGTGCTGGGAATCGACGCCCGGCTGGTCGGTGGCGAGTGCCCGTACTACGCGTGTGTGCCCACCAAGATGATGGTCCGGGCCGGAAACGCGTTGGCCGAGGCCCGGCGGATACCGGGACTGGCCGGCCACGCCGGGGTCGACCCGGACCTCACCCCGGTGGCCACCCGGATCCGCCTGGAGGCCACCGACGACTGGAACGACCAGGCCGCAGTCGACCGGTTCACCCGAAAGGGTGGGCGGTTCGTCCGCGGGCGAGCTCGCCTGGTCGGACCACACACCGTCGAGGTGAACGGACAGCGGTTCACCGCACGCCGCGCGATCCTGCTCAATCCCGGCACCGAGCCGGTGGTCCCGCCGATTCCCGGGCTGGCTGGCACGCCGCTGTGGACCAACCGCGAGGCCGTCGCCGTCGAGCGGGCGCCGGAGTCGTTGTGTGTGATCGGCGGTGGCTTCGTCGGGCTGGAACTCGCCCAAACGTTCGCCAGGTTCGACACGGTCACCACGATCATCGAGGCCACCGACCGGCTGCTCGCCGCCGAGGAACCTGAGGCCGGCGAGCTGCTGGTCGAGGTGCTCAGCGGCGAGGGGATCGACATCCGACGCGGCGCGCGGGTGACCCGGGTCGACCATGACGGCGCCTGGTTCACCGTGGACCTGGGTGCGGCCCAGGTCCGGGCGACCAACCTGTTGGTGGCCACCGGTCGGCGTACCGACCTGGCCGGGCTGGGGGTGGGCGCGATCGGCCTGGATCCCTCCGCACGGTTCCTCGACTCCGATGCACAGATGCGGGTGGCCGACGGGGTGTGGGCGATCGGCGATGTCACCGGCAGGGGCGCGTTCACCCACATGTCGATGTACCAGGCGGCGATCGCGGTCCGCGACATCCTGGGCCAACCTGGGCCCGGCGCGGAGTACCACGCGGTGCCCCGGGTCACCTTCACCGACCCGGAGATCGGCGCGGTCGGGCTGACCGAGGCGCAGGCCCGACAGCGGGGAATGTCGGTGCGGGTCGGGTTCATGCCGCTGGCCGAGTCAGCCCGGGGCTGGATCCACGGCGTCGGCAACGCCGGTTTCGTCAAGCTGGTCGCCGATGCCGACTCGGGGGTACTGGTGGGCGCCACCTCGGCCGGGCCCAGCGGCGGGGAGGTGTTGTCCGGACTGGCCGTGGCCGTGCATGCCCGGGTGCCAACCGACCGGCTGGCACAGATGATCCATGCATACCCCACGTTCCACCGCGCGGTGTGGACCGCACTGACCAGGCTGCGCTGAAGATGTTGCGTTGACCAGCCACGGTGATCCGACTAGGAGTCGCAGGTGAGTTTCCAGGTGCTGGACTGGCGCCGTCGGGTGCACCGGTTGTACGAGCGGGTGCGCGCCGCGCCCGACCCACGGACCGGGCACGCGCTGTGGCGGGCCGGCCGGCAGGAACTGTTCGCCCACCACCCCGCCTCGCCCCTCCAGCCCGGGCAGTGGCTGGCGCACGCCGACTACGATCCGGCGCTGCGGTTCACCGTGCCGGTGGATGACGCCGACCCGGTCCGGATCGAGGTACCGACCGGTACCGACGGGGTGGTGCCGTTCGAACGGATCGGAACGGTGCGTCTGCCCGGTGTGGGGTCGCTGGACGTGTGGTGGCTGCGTTCCTACGGCGGCGGGCTGTTCGTTCCGTTCAGGGACGCCACCGCCGGCACCGCCAGTTACGGCGGCGGCCGGTACCTGCTGGACACCGTCAAGGGGGCCGACCTCGGTGGTGACCGGGATGGTCTGGTGGTGGACCTGAACTTCGCCTACAACGCGTCCTGCGCCTACGACCCGGCCTGGGCCTGCCCGCTGGCTCCGCCCGGCAACGTCCTGGCGGTGCCGGTGCGGGCTGGTGAACTACTGCCGACCACCGCCTGAGGCGGCCCGGGCGCTCAGCGCAGCAGTGACCTGTAGTCCGACCGTGACAACGGGACGGAGGTCAGCGCGCCGCCGACCAGGGGTGCGTCCAGCGGATTGCCGGCGCGGGTGAGCTGCACGCCGGTCACCGTGGGGATACTGGTGGCTGACAGCACGATCTGGGCGACCGCCAGCACGGTCTGGTCGCCGCTCGGCCCCGGTACATCACCGGACAGGTCGACGGTGACCCGACCAGCGTGCACGTCATCGACGGTCAGGGTCAGTCCCGGTGGCAGGGCCGAACTGAGTCCCCGAGCCCGCTCGGCTCCGGTGAGCCCAGCGGTGAGTGTCCGCATCAGGGCATCGAGGTCGGCCCGCACGGAACCGATCCGCATCGGTTGGGGCAACCCGACAAGTCGATCGCGGTCGTCCACGAAGTACACCTGCGGAACCTGGGCGTTGGGCGTGGCCCGGACCTGGGTGGGCTGCGGAACGGTCCGTGGGGCGGGTGCCAGCAGTTCGGACGGCGCCGATGCGGCGACCGGGCGTGGGGCCTGCTCGGTCGGCACCCCGCAGCCGGCCGCCGCCAACATCCCGACGGCCAACCCCAGGGTCAGTGCGGCGACCGCGATCCGATGACTCATGCTCGGACCTCCGGCGTTCCTACGTCTGGCGTTTCCTTGCCTGGTTTTCCGATGCCTGGTGCTCCGATGCCCGGTGCTCCGGGGTCTGGTGCTCCGAGGTTTGGTGACCCCACGTTCGGCGTTCCGACCTCCGGCAGTGACACGACGAAACGTGCACCGCCGCCGGACCGGTCGGTGCACCACACGGCGCCGCCGTGTGCGCCGATCGTCTCGGCGACCAGGGCAAGGCCAAGGCCGGTTCCAGAGGAGGAGCCACGGGCGGTGTGGCCGGTGGCGAACCGTTCGAAGATGCGTTCCCGATCCGCGGCGGGTACCCCCGGTCCGGCGTCGTCGACCAGTACCAGTGCCTCGGTGCCGTGTCGGCGGACGGTGACCGACCGTACCCCGCCACCGTGTCGGTCGGCGTTGTCGAACAGGTTGACAAACGCCCGTTCCAACCGGGACTTGTCACCCCGGACGACCGGTTGTCGATCGCCGGCCAGCAGGCTCACCGGTCGGCCTGAGTCGGCGAGCGTGTGCGCGAGCAGGTCGTGCAACAGGAAAGGGTCGCCCGAGCTGGTGTCCAGTCCAGCGTCGGCCCTGGCCAGCTCCAGCAGGTTGTCCAGCAGCCGACGGAACCTGGCCAGCTCGGCGGTGACCAGGTCGAGTGCGGCCCGGGACCTCGGCGGTAGCTCGTCGGCCCGCCAGGACAGTACGTCCACGCTTGCCACCAGGGTGGTCAACGGGGAACGCAGTTCGTGGCTGACGTCGCCGACAAATCGCGCGTCGCGTTCGATGCGCGCCTGGAGTGAGTCGACCATGCTGTTGAAGGACCCCACGATGGTGGCCAGGTCCCGGTCGGTCGTCGGTTCCAGCCGGGTGTCCAGTTGGCCGCCGGCGATCTGCGCGGCGGCACCTGCGACGTGGTTCAACGGCCGGACCACCCGGGCGCTGGCCCACCGGCCCAGCGCCGCCCCGCCGGCCGCGGTGAGTACCGCGCCGACGGCCAACACGGCACTGAGCACCCGCAGGGTGCCCTCCAACTCGCCGAGCGAGACCACCTCGTAGAAGTACGTGTCGGCGGTGGGCAGTGACATCCCAACCACCACCGCCGGCGAGCCGTTGACCTTGACCCGCATGATCGACGGTGATCCCGACTCCACGTCGTGCTGCAGCGCGGCCGGCACCTTGTCCCTGCCGACATCCAGCGACGAGGAGAACCAGCGACCCCGTTGGTGCACCACGATCGCCCCGTCGGAGGACGGGTCGGCGGCGGCGAGTACGTCGGGGATCTGGGCGCCGGCGGTGCCCAACCGGGCCGCGACCAGCCGGGCGTCGGTGAGCACGTGCTGACGGACGGTGGCCTCCCGCTGTTCGAGCAGGTAGCTGCGCGCGATCACGTAGGTGAAGGTGGCGAAGGTGGCCGACACGAGCAGCGCACCCAGCCCGAGTGCCAACATCACCCTGCTCCGCAGGCCCCCGCGCGGCACGCCGATCATCCCGGGTCGAGCCGGTACCCCAGGCCGCGCACGGTGACCACAAGGCGGGGATTGGCCGGATCGCGTTCGATCTTGGTGCGCAGCCGGCGGACGTGCACGTCCACGATGCGCTCGTCGCCGAAGAAGCCATGCCCCCACACCTGGGCCAACAGTGCCTGTCGGCTGTGCACATGGCCGGGGCTGCCGGCCAGTTCGCTGAGCACCCGGAACTCGGTCAGGGTCAGGTGTATGTCGGTCTCGCCCCGCC
>DATCXL010000248.1:0-10180 GCA_036565825.1 Mycobacteriales bacterium | reverse complement strand
CTGCCCGACGTGGTCGTCACCGTGCTCCCGGAGGACCGATGAACGCCACCGTCTACGGCGCCACCGCCAGGTCGGTTCCACGATCCGGGCGCGTTGCCGTGGCGTACACCTTCGGGGTGAGTGGAGCCCTCACCGGCTCGTGGGCACCTCGGATCCCGCAGATCAAGACCGAACTGGGCCTGGGGACCGGCGCGCTCGGAGTGGCGCTGTTGGCGTTGGCCGCCGGGGCACTGGTGGCCATGCCGCTGGCCGGCACCGGGGTGGCCCGCTGGGGTAGCCGGCGAGTGACCCGGGCACTGCTGGTGGCGTTCTGTCTGCTGGCCGGAGGGGTGGGGCTGGCCTGGTCGCTGTGGTCACTGTGGCTGGTCCTGTTCTGCTGGGGTGCCACCGTCGGCGCCCTGGACGTCGCCATGAACTCCCAGGGGGTCAGAGTCGAGCGGGCGTATCGGCGGCCCGTGCTGTCGAGCTTCCACGCGGCCTTCAGTGCCGGGACCCTGCTCGGTGCGGGCCTTGGCAGTGTCGCTGCCGCGCTGGGCACCCCGGTGGGTTGGCAGCAGTTGGGGCTGGGCTTGGTCCTGCTGGCCGGTTGGCCGCTCACCCGGGCGTTCCTGGTGGACGAGGCTCTACCGGCCGGGTCGCCCGGGCCCGCCCCGCTCTTCGCCCTACCGTCGGGTCGGTTGCTACTGCTGGGCCTCGGGGCGTTCGGTTGCATGCTCTGCGAGGGTGCCGCCTCCGACTGGAGCGCGGTGCAACTCCGCGAGTCGTTGGGTGCCTCTCCCGGTGTGGCCGGTTCGGGCTTCGTCGCCTTCGCTCTGACCATGACGGCCGGGCGCATGGTCGGGGATCGGATCACCACGCGGCTGGGCCGGGTGCGCACCGTCCGTGCGTTCACCCTGCTGGGCGCGGTCGGGCTGGCGGCCGGTCTCGGTGTGGGAACGGTAGCCGGTGCGGTGGTTGGGTTCTGTCTACTCGGGGTTGGTCTGTCCTGCGTGGTGCCGGTGCTGTTCGGCGCGGCCGGGGAGCACGCCGGTGCCACCGGACCGGCCATCGCGGCGGTGGCCACCTGCGGTTACCTCGGCTGGATGCTTGGCCCGGCCATCGTCGGTGGGCTGGCCCATGCCGTGGGGCTGTCCGCGGCGTTGTGGTTGTTGCCGGTGCTCACCGCGACGACCGGGGTACTCGCGTTCGCGGCCCGCGAACCCCGGACCGGCCCCCGCTAGGACCGCCCGGGGCGGTACCGGATGGCTCGCCGGCTCGAACCGGACAACAGGACGGTGACGGTGGGTACCGTGCACAATCACTTGGTGACTACCGGCGAAGGAACCGTCAGTTCGCCACGCGCCCGGCGCGGAGTCGTCTGGGCCTGGGTGGTGGTCGTCCTGTACTGCTGGTTGGCCGGCGGTTTCGGCAGCTTCAGCTGGCAGTCCACCGCCGCGGTGCTGGTCCCTGGACTGACCATCTTCGCGCTCGGTGTGGCGCGCCCACCGGACCGTCGTCCCAGACCGGTTCCGATCGGGGTTACCGGTGCGGTGGCCTGGTCGGTGCCGCTGCTCTCCTTCTGCGTGTTGGAGATAGTGGACGACCTACTCGGATCAACGCCCGCGCATCCGACCCTGAGCGTCCTGATGGATCCGGTGCTGGACGTGCATGTATGGAGGTCGATGGCATACTTCGCATGGATCGTCGTGGGATGGGCACTGGTGAAGAGATGAGCCACAACCTGACGGTCGCGATATTCGTGCTGATGGGATTGGCCGCGGCGGCGCTGGAGTACCTCGGGCGGCGCCAGGACTCGCGCATCCCGACCCTGTCGGAGGTCTTCACCGCGGTCATGTCCACCCCGATCGGGCGGGCGTCGACCTTCGCCGGGTGGGTGTGGGCCGGATACCACTTCTTCGCCAGGTGAGCCCAGGGTGAGCCAGGCGATCCGGTCAACGACCGCGGGCGGCTGACGGGTGCGGACCGGTCAGGCCCACAGACGGCTCAACGCACCGGAGATGCCAGGTGCGGCCACGATCAGGTTCTGTTCGGGCAACGGCTGGTCAACCGGCACCGGTTGACCACCGTCCTGTTGACTCAACACGGTCAGCCCGGCCTCGCGGGCGATGAGCACGCCGGCGAGCACGTCCCAGGGACTGAACCTGCCCAACAGAACCCCGGCGGCTCTGCCCGCTGCGGCGTAGGTCAGCGACAGCGCGGTCGAACCCAGTAGCCGCAGACCGCAGTCGTCTGCCGCCAGTGCGTGCTGCACCGCCAGCAGGCCATCCCGGGGCAGGTGCCCCAGACCCTCGACAAGGACCAGCGCCCCGGACAGCGAGACGCGGTCGACCGGCTCCAATGCCCGGTCGTTGACCCGGGCGCCCTGGCCACGGGCCGCGCTGAAGATCTCCCCCCGGTGTGGATCGGCGACCACGCCCACCGCGGTGCCGTTCTCGTCAGCCAACGCGAGGCTGAACGCCGAGAAGGGCAGGCCATGCACGTAGTTGGCGGTGCCGTCGACCGGATCGACGTACCACACCCGGTCACCGGGGTCGCCGCCGCCGGCACCGAACTCCTCACCGATCACCTGGTGGTCCGGGAAGCGCGCATGGAGCAGACCACGTACGTGTTCCTCCACCATCCGGTCGGTGCTGGTGACGTAGTCGGCCGGGCCCTTGATGTACACCTGCGACGGGTCTGGTCGTTCTGATCCGATTCGGTCGATCGCCCAGGACGCGACCTCCTCCGCGAAGGACAGGCAGATCTGAAGATCGTTCGCGGTCAGAGCAGGCATCGGCACTCCAGTCCGTCTGGCGCGGTGACCGGTGGAGTGCGACAGGCAGGATCGAGTTGGCCGGCCGACTCCGCAGTGTTGTGAGGTTGTTCCGTTCAACGCCAGTTGTCAACACATGCCGCATTACGGGCGTGTCTGTGAGTGCGGTCGTGAACGACCCTGGTCGGACCGCGGCGCGGTGTACAGACGACAGACGGCGCCGGCCCTCGGGTTCTCCCGCAGACCGGCGCCGTCGACGGATCAGTGCGGCAGTGCCGCCCGCAGTTCGTTACGCAGTGCCGGCGTGAGTACGTCGCCGACCCTGGTCACCAGCCGGCCCATCTCGTAGCCCACCAGTCCGACGTCGCACGGGTTGGAAGCCAGCACGGTCAGGCTCGAACCATCGCTGATGGACATGACGAACAGGAAGCCCTCGTGCATCTCCACGACGGCCTGGGTCACCGCGCCGCCACCCAGACAGGCCGAACCGCCCTGCGACAGGCTCCACAGTCCGGACGCGATTGCGGACAGTTGGTCGGCCCGATCGCCCGGTAGCCCCTCCGACAACGCGAGCAGGAGTCCGTCCGCGGAGACCACGATGACGTGGGAGATCCCCGGAACCTGCTCCACGAACTGGTTGATCAGCCAGTTGATGTTCTGGGCTTCTACGCTGAGCGGTCTCACGAACCCTCCTGCTCGTCGGACGGAATCATGCCGAAGCCCGCCCGATGCCTGCCACCCGGGTCCCCCTCGTCGGTCCGACCACGGCGATAACTCGAGTAGTACGTCGACAGCACGCTGCGGATCGTGTCCGGTGAACGGTTGTCGGTTTCGGGCTTTCTCGACACCGAGGTCCGGTTCTGCTTGTCGGTGGACGCCGATCCGGGGAACAGATGCGCCCGAGGCTTGCGGACCGGCAGACCTGAGGGAGTCATCCGGTCGTAGGACGGGGCGCTGGCCGCCTCGGCGGCACGCCAACCCTCGTCGGCCGGGGTGCTCCACTCCTCGGTATCCCGTGTCACCGGCTGCGGGTCGGGTGCGCGGGGCACCGGCGGCCGTTGCAACGACGGGGACGTCGAGGATGCCGGTGGGGTTCCACCGGTCCGCCGCACCGGACCGCCGCGTCGGGGCAACGATGGCGTGCCTGGCGCGGGCGGCGGGGTCGGACCCTGCCGTTGCGGGGCTGGCCGATGTATGGCGGTCGGCGACTCCTCGGCCTCAGGCGGGCGCGGACCCTGCCGGGGCTGGCGAGTCGGGCCCAGTGGCGGGGGAGACTCCTGACCCGCTCGTGCCTGGCCGGTGGGAGCCTGCCGAGGTGGTGTCGAACGCGGTGGGTCCTGCCGCGGTGGGTCCTGCCGCGGTGGGACCGGTCGGGGTGGCGCCTGGCGTGGTGGCCCCTGGCGTGGTGGCCCCTGACGCGGCGGAGCCGGGGACTCCCGGTCGGGCGCCGGTGTCCGTGAGTACGTCGGAGGACGGGATGCGTACAGGTTCGAGGAACGGTCCTGCACCGCGTCATGGTCTATCCGCCGCCGGTGCCGGAACCATTCGGACACCGAGTCGAAGATCGGCGACGGCTCCATCTGCAACGGACCGGCGTCGTTACCTGGCGAACCCCCGGCCACACCGTTGTGGCCGTACTCGCCACGCATGTCGTGGGTCTCCTGACCGGTTGGGCTGCCGAAGGGAACACCGTCGTCACCGGCCTCGCCCGAGCCGTCGCCGTTCAGGTTGGTGATCAGAGCCGGCGGAAGCAGTACCAGTGCCGTCAGCCCGGAACGCGGTGAGTTTCGCAGTTGTACCCGGATGTTGTGCTTGTTGGCAAGGCGGCCGACCACGAACAGACCCATGGTCCGGACCACCGCCACGTCGATGGTGTGCGGGGCGGCCAACCGCGCGTTGGCGGTTTCCAGTTCCTCGCTGGTCATCCCGATGCCGTGGTCCTCGATCTCGATCATCGCACCGCCGCGTCCGGAGAGCTTGCGGCAGGACACGGTGACCGTGGTCTCGGGTGGGGAGAACGCGGTGGCGTTCTCCATCAGCTCGGCAAGCAGGTGCACCACGTCGCTGACGATGTAGCCGACCAGCCCGGCCTCGGTGACGGTGGTACGGGTGATGCGGGTGTACTGCTCGACCTCGGAGATGGACGCCAGCAGCACGTCCGGGACCGACATGGGCGCGTTCCACCCACGACCGGTCTCCGACCCGGCCAGGACCAGAAGGCTGTCGTCGGTACGGCGCATACGGGTGGCCAGGTGGTCCAGCTTGAACAGGTTCTCAAGCTGGTCGGGGTTCTGTTCGCTGCTCTCCAGTTCGTCGATCAGTCGCAGCTGCCGTTCGACCAGACCCTGACTACGTCGGGACAGGTTGACGAACATCGAGTTGACGCTCTGCCGCAGCGAGGCCTGGTCGACGGCCAGTCGGACCGCCTCGCGGTGCACCGCGTCGAACGCCTGGGCGACCTCACCGATCTCGTCGTGTGAGTCGATTCCGGTTGGCTCCACTTTTATGTCGGCAAGGTTGCCGGTATCCGCCTGTCGAAGGCGTTCGATCACCTCCGGGAGCCGTCGGTCGGCGACGTCCAGCGCGGTGGAACGCAGTATCCGCAGCGGCCTGGTCATCGACCGCGCCACGATGATGGTGGCGATCGCGGCGGCGAGCAGCACGGCGAGCAGCTCCACCGCGGCGACGATTCCGTCCTGCTGTTTGGAGGAACGCAGGTCGTCGGACAGCGAGATCACGTTGGCCAGCAGCTTCTGCTCGACCTGCCGCATCAGGTCGATCTTCTTGCTCTCCGCGGCGTACCAGTCGTCGGCACCCTGTTTCGGCTCGTTGCCCAGCAACGAGCTGAGCTGTTCACGAACAGCGGTGTCCTGGATCGTCCTGGCGTTGCTGACGTCCGGGCCGCTGATCGTGTCGGCGAACAGTGCCTGGTCGGCGGTGGACGCGTCCACCCGGAACTGGTCACTGGCCGACTGTTCACGTGAGACCACGGCGACGAAGTCCTGGAACTGGCCGACCGCGAACGACTTCTGGTCCAGGATGGCCAGTAGCTCGGCCCGCACCTGGGAGGCGAACTCCTTGACCTGGGACACGTCGCTGAGCGCGCGGACGGCTCGATCGAGGTCACGGTCGTTGGCCGTGGCGGCGATGCTGGCGTCCAGGTCGAGCAGCGCCCGGATGTTGGTCGAGTACTCGGCCAGAATCGAGGTACGGGTCAGACCGGCGTTGCCGACCGCCTGTCGGAGTTGGGTCAGGCCGGCAAGGTTGTCGGCGACCAGCACGAACTGGCTGTGTAGGTCGGGGCTGTAGGAACTGTCGATCGCATTGGCGGCCGCGGTGTAGGACGACAGCGACTGGTCGACCTTCTGCCGCGCGGCCTCGACCTCGTTGGCGCCCTTCTGCCGACCACTGGCGGAGAACCGCGAGGTGAGGTCCCGCTCGGTCTGCAACTCGTGCACCAGCCCGGTGACCTGGCGGCCCAGGTCGGCGAGCGTGGCAACCCGGTCGAATGTACGCGCGTCGCTGCCGGCCGCCGCGACCCGGGTACCGGCCAGGGCCACCGTGGCCAGGGTCGGCACCAGCACCACGGCGGTCAGTTTGGACCGCACCCTCCAGTTCCGTACCCGCGACATGCGCCGTAGTGGCGACGAGCGGTCGCTCGCCGGCGGTAGTGACGGTGGCGGCGACTCGCCCCGCGCGCCGGGGCGCGGGTGGCCGTCATCGTCCTGATAGGTGGTTCCCGTCGCCGCGCTCGGGAGCACCGGGGACACCCCGGGTCGTTGGGAGCGACTCGGCACGGATTCTGTGCGCACCAGATCCAGCAACCTCTCGCCAGTCACGCGGATACCCAGGCGTCGCGTTCACGACGTCCTGGGGTCCCATCTGTGGCCTTGACGTCGGGCATTGGAGCACACTTGTCCACCTGCGGCCAGCACTATGGCGAGAGTGGCCGAAGCATCACCACGCGGCACCGGTACTGTGACGCCGGTCGGGGGAGTCGCGAGTAACCCAGGGAGGTCAACGGTGTTGATCGCACATGCCCAACCCATTCCGGCGTCTCCGGACGAGGCCCGGCAGCGGTTCCGGCAGGGGCTACGGACTCCAACGAGCGGATGGCTACCCGGATACGTGCAGGCGAACCTGATCGCGGTGCCGCGCGACTACGCCTACGACGTGCTGCTCTTCGCCCACCGCAACCCCAAGCCCTGCCCGATCCTGGATGTCACCGACCCGGGCAGCCCGCACACCGTGCTCGCGCCGGGCGCGGACCTTCGCACCGACCTGCCTGCCTACCGAGTGTTCCGGGACGGGGCGTTGGTGGACGAGGTCGGTGATGTCACCTCGTACTGGCGCGACGACCTGGTCACCTTCCTGATCGGATGCAGCTTCAGCTTCGACGGCCCGCTGGCCGAGGCGGGCATCACCCCGCGGCATGTCGAGCAGGGCAGCAACGTGCCGATGTACGTGACGAACCGGCAGTGTCGGCCGGCCGGGCGGATGCACGGACCGCTGGTGGTGTCGATGCGCCCGGTGCCGGCGGCACTGGTGTCTCGGGCCGTCGAGGTCACCGGCCGCTACCCGGACACCCACGGCACGCCGGTTCACATCGGCGACGCCGAGGCGCTGGGTGTCACCGACATCACCCGGCCTGACTTCGGTGACGCGGTGACGATCCGGGACGGCGAACTGCCGGTGTTCTGGGCCTGCGGGGTGACGCCGCAGACCGCGGTGATGGAGTCTCGTCCGCCATTCGCGATCTCACACTCGCCGGGTCACATGTTCATCACAGATCGCCGAGATTCGGAGTATGCGCGTTGACGGGTCAACGGGTCATCGATCATCCACAGTAGATGGCCAGCTAATCCAGGCGATCCGGGCGCATCGATACAGAACATGACACCGTTGGGTAGGAGGTTTCGGACACCGATCTTCCGACGGCAACGTGCGGGTTACGAGATCGCCCATCCGTTCACCGCCGGGCGGAACCTCGCGCTAGGGTGTCGGGCGCTTCGCAGCACATGCCGTCAAACCCATTCGATGGGGAACAAGCTGTCACGGGGTCGTTAGAGAGGTTGTGTGATGCGCAATCCATGGCGGTGTTTCGCCGTCGTCGCCTCGGCCGCGCTGGTCCTGGCGGCGTGCTCGGGGAACGAGTCCTCGTCGGGCTCGACAGTCCAGGAGGTGAGGATCGGAGTCCTTGACCCGACCTCGGGCGTCAATGCCACCACCGGACTGGACTCCCAGCGGGGAGCCCTGCTGGCGGCGGAGATCGTCAACGGCAAGCACCCTGACATCTCGCTGCCGCTGGCCAAGGACGCCGGCCTGCCGAACCTGGGCGGTGCCAAGATCAAGATGATCCCGGCCGACACCAAGGGTGATCCGACGTTTGGCGGGAGCGAGGCACAGCGACTGATCACCGACGAGAAGGTGGTCGCCGAAACCGGCGCGTACCAGTCGGCCGTCACGACCACCGCCAGCGCGGCGGCCGAGCGGCTGAAGGTTCCCTTCGTCAACGGTGACTCCTCGTCGGTGTCGCTGACCCAGCGTGGGCTGAACTACTTCTTCCGCACCGGTCCGCACGACCTCACCTTCGGTGAGTCGTTCTTCTCGATGCTGAAGGACAAGCCGAACGGTCACGAGGTCAAGAAGATCGTGATCCTGCACACCGACGACGCCTTCGGTGTCAACGGCGCCAAGGTCACCGTGCAGTTGGCCGAGAACAACGGCGTCACCGTCCTGAAGAACCTCGCCTACTCGGTGAAGGCGACCAACCTGGACTCGCAGGTACAGCAGGTCCGGGCGACCAACCCCGACGCGCTGTTCGTGCTGTCGTTCGTGAAGGACTCGGTTCTGCTCGCCGAGACGTTCAAGAAGTTCGACTACCTGCCCCCGGCCGTGCTGGGTTACGGTGCCGGCTTCTCCGACCCGGCGTTCGTGGACGGCACGGACCACGCGGCCAACGCCGCCGGTTTCGTCCGCCGGACCTCCTGGTCACCTGACATCGCGGCGCAGAACCCGACCGCGAAGAAGATCTCCGAGATGTTCCAGCAGAAGTACGGCGAACCGATGACGGAGAACTCCGCCCGCTCGTTCACCGCGACCATGACACTGATCACGGCGATCAACAACGCTGGTTCCACCGACCCCGCCAAGATCCGCGCCGCGCTGCAGAACATCGACATCCCCGGGCGTGACACGATCATGCCGTGGGACGGCGTCAAGTTCGACGAGAACCACCAGAACTCCGGCGCACGAGGCGTGCTGGAGCAGTTCCTGGGCGGTGAATGGCACGTGATCTATCCCAAGGACGTGGCGACCAAGCAGGTGGTTTGGCCGATCCAGGACGCGCGGTAACCGGATCGGACGCATAGGTCATGACTGACATCTTCCAGTCCGTCCTTTCAGGACTCCTCCTGGGTGGCGTGTTCGCACTCGCGGCGGTCGGCCTGACACTCGTCTTCGGCGTCATGAACGTGGTGAACTTCGCCGCGGGTGAGTTCGTCATGCTCGGAATGTACGTGGGATTCTTCAGCTGGTCCCTGTTCGGGTTGGACCCGCTGCTGGCGATCCCGATCGCCACGATCGTGCTCGCGGTGGTCGGTGTCCTGGTGTACCAGGGCATCATCGGACCGGTGCTCGGCAAGAACCCGCTGTCGCAGGTGATCGTCACGTTCGGACTGTTGGTGTTCCTTCGTGGCCTCGCGCAGTTCCTCTGGACGCCGAACGACCGCAGCGTCCAGAACACCATCGCCGGCGGACTCCGCTTCGAACTATTCGGAATCGTCGTCGGTGGACCACAGTTCGTGGCGGCGGTCGGTGCACTGCTGTGCACCGCCGCCGTCGCGTGGTTCGTGAACCGCACCGAGGTCGGCCGGGGGCTCCAGGCCGCCGGCGAGGATCCCGCTGGCGCGTCCCTGATGGGTATCAATCCCGACCGGATGTACGCGTTGTCCTGGCTGTTGGCCGGCGGTACCAGCGGCGTGGCAGGGGCATTGTTGATAAACCAGTTCACGGTGTCGCCGGTTGCCGGGGCGACGTTCGGGTTGATCGCGTTCGTCGCGGTGGCACTGGGCGGCTTCGGAAGTGTCGGCGGGGCCGCACTGGCCGGTCTGCTGATCGGCGTGGTGTACGGGGTCGTCGGACTGTACGCCTCGGCCTACGCCACGGCGGCCGCACTGGCGATCTACCTGGTCGTCGTGGTGGCCAGGCCACAGGGTCTGCGAGGTAACCGCTGATGGCCACGATGGAAGACCAGACCAGGGCTCCGGTCGGGGTCGCGACCGCACCGGCCCGCGCGCCGTTCCCGTACCGGCGAATGTTCCTGCTCGCCGCGGTGGCGGTGCTGCTGGTGGCCTACCCCTCGCTGTTCCCTTCGGGGTTCGCCCAGAACGTGGGCGTCAACGCGTTGACCTTCGCGGTGGCGGCCAC
>DATCXL010000223.1:0-2034 GCA_036565825.1 Mycobacteriales bacterium | reverse complement strand
TCCCGGGCACTGTCCTGGGCGAACAGCAACCGCAGCAGCGCCACCCGGGCCGAGGCCGGGTCAGGCTCCTGGCCGAAACACCGGACCGCGACACCGGCGTCGACCGCCCGCCGGATCTGGGTGCGCAGCATCGTCCCGGTTCCGCAGGCGAAGTCCAGCACGGTCTGGCCGACGCCGGCCAGGTCCGCCATCAGTTCGGCCACCGCGTCGGGGGTCGCGTCCAACGCCGACACGCCCCGCGCGGTCACGCACCGCCAGTGCAGGAACTCGAACGTCTCGCCTCGGTCGCCCTGGTCGGCCAGTTCGGTGACCGCCAGGAGCAGTTCCTTCTGCTGTTGGGACCATGCGGGCGGAACGATCGGGGCCAGCGCCTCGGCGGCGGGTTGGCTGCGGGTCCGAAGGTCGCGCAACAGCCGGGCCGGGGTGGGAATCGACGCGCGGTCTGCCTTAAGACCGGCTTTCGGACGGGTGAGCAGCAGGGCGCCGGTCAGGCAGAACGCGTCGGTGATCTGCGGCGCGGAGGAGAAGACCTCGATCCGCCGCCAGGTCCGTTCGGCCAACGACGACTCGACGAGTTTGCCCTGTTGGGAGAGCCACCTCTCCACGGCGGCCAGGTCGAATGTCGGGCTGGATGCCGAACCACCTACCGGTTCGGGAAAGTCCGCGTGTCGGCGCCGCCAGTTGCTCACCGCGGCCCGCCCAACCCCGGCCATCCGGGCGATCCCGGTAGAAGTCACGACCGCCGGCCCATCCACCAAAACCCACACCTCTCCCACAGTTCCTGTAAGCCGTGAACATTATCACGTGATCAAGATATGTGTACTCGCTTCACAAGTCAGTCGGCCCAAGTATCACCACACCCCCGCTCGGCCCCGGTCGGGCGGGGGTTTTCACGCGAAAACCCCCACCTGTAACCGGTTACGGATGCGGATTTCCCACGAAGAGTCGACGCGCACCACGCCGTTCCCGCTCAGACCACTGGCTGGAAACTGGGGGTGTACTGACCGGGTGGAACGGGGAGCACCGATAGTCGTCAGTGCGATCGACATGCCTGCGTTGGCCGACTGGTGTCGGGTGCACCTGGGCGCGGCACCGGCCCGGGTGTTGTTCGAGACCGGTCACCTGTCCCGGGTCGTCGGACTCACCCTGACCGACGGTCGGGACGTGGTGGTCAAGGCCCGGCCGCCGGCCGAGCGCATCCGGGCCTGCTTCGAGGTCCACCGGCACCTGTGGTCGGCGGGGTTCGCCTGCCCGCAACCGCTGGCCGGCCCGGTTCCGCTCGGCACGCTGACCGCCACCGCCGAGGCGTACGTCCCCGGCGGTGCGCTGCCGAGCCCACGGACGGCGCAGCCCTACGCGGACGCACTCGCCGCGCTGGTCTCCCTCGCCCCACCGGTCGACGCGCTTTCCACTCTCGAACCGCCCCCGGCGTGGACCTGGTGGGACCACGACCAGCCCGGCATCTGGCCGCTGCCCGACGACCGCGACGGCGACCTGAACGCCAACGCCGGACCAGACTGGCTCGACGAGGTGGGCACCGGTGTCCGAGACCGGCTCCGGCGGTTCGGCCAAGCCCCGGTGGTGGGACACGTCGACTGGGAAGCCCAGAACCTTTGCTTCACCGACGGTTGGCGCCTGCACGCGGTCCACGACTGGGACAGCATCGCCGCCCGACCCGAGGCGACCCTGGCCGGACTGGCCGCCGCCGTGTACACGGCGACCGGTGCACCAGCCACCGAGGCCACCATCGACCAGACCGAGGAGTTCCTCACCGCCTACGCCCACGCCCGCGGCCGGCACTGGACCCGCGACGAACTGCACGCCTGCTGGGCCGCCGGCCTGTGGGTCCGCGCGTTCAACGCCAAGAAGGAGTCGATGAACGATCCGGCCGCGCCGATCCTCGACCGTCTCCGCACCGAAGCCCCCGAACGACTCCGCCGCGCCGGCATGTAGCAAACGGCAGCACGGCGCTGGCCCGAGGCATGGTTGGGCGTCATGGGTTGACGTTGGTAGACGCTGGTAGACACAATGGAC
>DATCXL010000205.1:0-4734 GCA_036565825.1 Mycobacteriales bacterium | reverse complement strand
ACATCGTGGTGGACCTGTTGGCCGACACGCTGCGGCTGATGGGTGCCTCGGAGGATGACATCGCCGAGGTCACCAGGCTGACCGAGGGCACCCGCGAGGACGTCATGGGACGCCGGGGCTGGTAGCCCAGACCGTTCGGGCACCTGACGACGGCCGACCAAGGACGGTTCAGGGATGGTTCGGCACCAGATGCTCCGAAGTCCCTGTACCCGCGTCCCCGATGCCCTCCCGGACCGACACGGTGCTCGTTCCGACGGCGGGTGTTGGAGCCAGACCCCGCTGATCATGACTGAACACGACTGATCCTGGCTGTTTCCCAGGTTGCCGAGACGATTCGTGCGACCTGTCGGAACACACCGTGGAATGCCTGTCGGTGGTGGCCGAATTCTGGTGTACTCTTCGGATACTTTTGCGGCAATTGATCATGGAATTCCGCTTTGCCGAGGAGGCCACTGGTGGGTGTTGATCAGGCCGCGTCGGGCGACGTGGCAGCTCCGACTCTGTACGAGCGGCTCGGCGGGGCGGCGGCGGTGGACGCGGCGGTTGAGATGTTCTACCGCCGGATCCTGCGCGATGACCGGACCGCCCGGTTCTTCGATGACGTCGACATGGACCGCCAGATCGCCATGCAGGCGGCGTTCCTCACCGTGGCCTTCGGTGGCCCGAACAACTACACCGGCCAGGACCTGCGCGCCGCCCACTCACACCTGGTCGACCGCGGTATGGGCGACGAGCAGGTCGACGCAGTGATCGAACTGCTGGGTGCGACCCTGCGCGACCTGGGCGTGGCCGAAACCGACATCGCCGAGGTCGCGGCCATCGCGGCCAGTGTCCGTGGTGACGTACTGAACCGTTGAACCGACGACTCGTCTTCGACGGTGTCGAACACACCGTCGAACCAGGCGAAACAGTGCTTGAGGCCCTGGAGCGGCAGGGCCGCAACATCCCCGTCTCGTGTCGCGCGGGCAGCTGCCACTCCTGCCTGCTCCAGGCGCTGGACGGCAGTCCCGGGCCGGACTCGCAGTTGGGTCTACGGGACACGATGCGGGCGGCGGGTTACTTCCTGGCCTGCCGGTGCCGTCCCGACGGCGACCTCACGATCGGATACCCGGGTGGCGACGTGTCCACTCCGGCCCGGATCTCCTCGGTCAACCGACTCGGCCACCGCACCCTCGACGTCCGACTGATCCCGGAGCGGCGGTTCGACTACCGTCCGGGCCAGTTCGTCACCCTGCTGCGCGACGACCTGCTGGCCCGCAGTTACTCACTGGCCAGCCTGCCCTCGGACGGCGAACTGCGGCTACACGTGCGGCACCACCCGGGCGGTGCGATGAGCGGCTGGCTGGCCGAGCGGGCCACACCGGGCGAACGGGTCACCATCCAGGGGCCTTACGGCAACTGCTTCTACCTACCCGGACGGCCCGAGCAGCCGATGCTGTTGGCCGGCACCGGAACCGGCCTCGCCCCGCTGTACGGCATCCTGCGCGATGCCCTGTCGCACGGCCACACCGGGCCGATCCGGCTGGTACACGGGGCGCTGGACAGCCGCGGGTTGTACCTCGTCGACGAGCTGTCCGCACTGGCCGGTGACGTGTCCGGCGTCGAGTACCACCGCTGCGTGCTGCGTGCCACGCCCGACGCCACCGACATGGTCGGCACGGCTGCCCCGGTCAACACGCCTTGCACGGCTGGCACGGTAGACCGTGCCGCAGGCATCCACGTCGGTGACCTGGTCGAGGTGGTGGCCCGCCTGGTGCCGCGGCCGGCCGGGTACCGGGTCTTCCTGTGCGGCGACCCGGAAGTCACCCACGGCCTGCGACGCGCGCTGTTCGTCAACGGCGCGTCGAACCGGGACATCTACCTGGACGCGTTCACACCCTCGTCACAGACCACCACGCCCCGGCCCGCGAGGCCGTGACCTCCCGGGCCGGGCGTGGAGATCCTGACACGATGGCGTTCGATCAGGGAGCCGGTATCCAGGCCGATGGATCGCAAGGCGAAGGAGGAGTGCGTACCGGAGTGGTACGCGCGACGACGACAACGCCGCGAGCCGCCGGCTGGGGCCGGCGAACCGGACAGTCATCGTGTCAGGAGCTCCTAGGCCAGCATCCAGGCGATGATGCCGACGACAACGACGATCGCGACGGCGGCGGTGATCCACACTGCCGCGCCGACCGACGTCTTCTCAGTTGGGCTGTCGGCCTCACGACGGTGCGCGAACGCACGGAACATCGCCGTGTTGGCGGCCGGGTCCTCACGGTCAACCATGCGCACGAGGGTAACCGACGCCGGGGCGCGGCACCGACAACCGGCCGAATCCGCGCCAGCGGGGCGGTCGGACCGAGCCGCCGAACCCCAACCGCCCCGTCGAGTCGCGCACCGGTGTCCGCGGCGGCCGGTGGTCCGTCACGGCCGCCGGCCATCTCGGTGCCGGAGTACCGGCGTGCACGCGGCCTGGCGGTGGACGGGTCGGCGCCCGATGCGGCACCTGGCACGCTCAGCCCAGCGTCATACGCGGGCTGAGTGGCTTTGTACGTCATCAGATGCGGAGTCGGCCATAACACAACCCAACCGTTGTGAAATGTCGATACCACGCCTTGATCAAGTAAACAGGAACCTAACACACCTGAGTAAACGGAACGCCAAGCTCAGGCCACAGTTGCTCTGATTCCATTTAGTGACGGATCAGACACCGTATGATCACCCACGGAAAAGGGGAGCAATGGGGGCAGGGTATGACGGTAGAAATGATCAAGCCCAGCCAAAGATCGAGTAGAACGGAGGAAGGGACACCAGACCCGGTACTGATATGCCTGCTGGGCGGCTTCCGTCTGATGAAGGCGGGAGTCAGCCTGCCGGTCCGTCGCGGCGGAAAGACCGAGGGCCTGCTCAGCGCGTTGGCGCTGCGGGAGGGCTATCGGGCCGACCGTGACACGCTCATCGAACTGCTGTGGCCCGGCACCGACGTCAGCCGGGCGGTCCACTCGCTGAACAGCCTGGTGCACGCCCTGCGACAGCTCGTCGCGGACGCGCTGGACGGCTCCTCCCCGGTGCTGTATGTCGGCGGCGGGTACGAGCTGAACAGGCTGGCCGGGGTGTCGGTGGACATCGCCCGGTTCGACGAACGGGTCGACCTGAGCGACCGGCTCATGCGAGAGGGAGACATCGTCGGCGCGGTCCGGTCCTATGAAGACGCCGCAGCCCTCTACGACGGTGACGTCGTGGGCGGCGGCGACCTGCACACCCTGGTGGAACGGGAGCGGCTGCGGGCGCGATACCTGTCCCTGCTCGCCCGCCTGGCCGACTGCTACTTCACCTCGGGTGACTACACCGCGGCACTTCGGCGGGCACTGCGGTTGCTCAGCCAGGACGGGTGTAGGGAGGACGCGCACCGACTGGTGATGCGCTGTTACACGCGGATGGGCGAGCGCGCCCAGGCACTGCGGCAGTACCAGATCTGCCGGCGCATCCTCGCCGAGGAGTACAACGCGCTGCCAGAACCGACCACCGAAGCACTCTTCCACCGGCTGCTGAACGATCCAGCCAGCGTGTGACCGGCCGATCCGCCTCGGGTTGACGGGCGCGGTCAGGACCTCCCAGCCGATCCTCGGCTTCTATCCAACGTTGTTGGAATCATTTTCCGTGTAGTCCACGGGACCGGGCCATCCGCGACCGGGTCCGGGTCTGTGCCGACCGACATGCCTGACCACGTTCCGACGGCCTGACCACGCCTGATCAGAACCAGGCCAGAACCTGATCCGAACATGATCAGAACCTGTCCGCGGTCTGGTGTTGACCATGATCCTGGGTTGAGTCGCGGCGAGGACCGTGATGTCTCGACGGTAATCGCGCCTGTTCCGTGCCGCGGGACGGGGTGGTTGAGGTCAGCCCGGTCTGGGCGGCTTCGACCCTCCTCATCCGGAGCGTCCGCGCCAGGTCCGCACGTCCACCGAGCGAGAGGGCACCACAAGCGCCCGATCCAGACCAGATCCGGAATCGACCCGGACCCGATCTGTCCGGTTCACACTCCAGGCCCCCGCACGGCGGTATGACCAGCCGCCATCCTGCCGCCCGCTTCGGATGTGGTCGACCACCACCCGAAGCGGGCGGCACCCTTCCACCCCCACCATCCGGCCACACCGCATGCCCGACAGCGGGGGCGGTCATGATTCGGGCCGCCACGCCACACCTGTCGACGGCCGCACCAGCGGCCGTGGAACAGCGGTCAGGCCAGGTCGGAAAGTCGTCGGTCCGGGTTCTCCAGGGCACCACCGGCGAATCGTACGAAGTCATCGGCAAGCCGTTCGACAACGGCGGACCCGAACGCGTACCCGTTGTAGGTCAGGGTGCCCCGGATCGATCCGTCGGGTAGGGCCAGTAAGCCCAACCGGGGAATGTGCAGATCCGTCTCGTCGTCCTCCAGCGGACGGTCGGGCACCAACGTCGCCGAGAACGGGAAGGACTCACAGTCCAGGCCGGGCAACCGAGGCGGTCTGCCACCGTCGTCGACGTTGAACCGGGCCGGGTAGGGCACCTGGGACAGAAACTCGTAGTGCGGGTAGAACTGGTGGTCGGTCGCGGCGACGACGCTTTTGCGAGCCTGGGTGAACAGTTCTACGAAGGTCGGGTCCCCGGTGGTACGTAACCGGAAGAACGGGGACTGCAGGATGCTGCCGACCAGCGACTGGAACTCCGGGCGGGTGCGCCCCGACATCGGGGAGAACAGCACGATCT
>DATCXL010000193.1:0-10428 GCA_036565825.1 Mycobacteriales bacterium | reverse complement strand
GGGCTCCGCCGAGTTCAGCGGCCACATCGGGGTTGCGGACGAGGTTCACGGTCATCCCGGCGTCGCCCTCGGACTTCTTGATCTTGGAACGGGCGTACTCGGCCGGCCGGAAGTCGGCCGGTGCGGCGGCCATCACCACCGCGTCGGCACCGTTCGCCGCCGCCAACACCGCCGCCCGCAGGTCCTCGGTGCTGACCACCCGCACCACCTCGACCCCGGCCGGGTCGGCCAGGACGGTGTTCGCGGCGACCAACGTCACCCGCGCGCCGCGGGCCACCGCGGTACGGGCGAAGGCGTAGCCCTGCTTGCCAGACGAGGAGTTGCCGAGAAAGCGCACCGGGTCCAGGTACTCCCTGGTGCCCCCGGCGGTCACCACCACGTGTCGGCCGACCATGTCGGGCTCGGCCAGGCCGCGGGCGAGCAGCCGGGCGGCCACCGCGAAGATCTCACCGGGATCGGGCAACCGACCCTTCCCGGTGTCCGGGCCGGTGAGCCGCCCCACCGCGGGTTCGACAACCACGGCGCCGCGCTCCCGCAGGGTGGCGACATTCGCCCGGGTGGCCGGGTGCTCCCACATCTCTGTGTGCATGGCAGGTGCGAACAGCACCGGACAGCGCGCTGTCAGCAGGGTCGCGGTGAGCAGGTCGTCGGCCCGGCCGGTGGCGGCCCGGGCGAGCAGGTCGGCGGTGGCCGGCGCCACCACGACCAGGTCGGCCTGCTGGCCGACCCGTACGTGTTCGACCTGGTCAGCGCCGCTCCACACGTCGTCATGTACCGGATGCCCGGAAAGCCCTGCCCAGGTCGCGGCGCCCACAAAACGCAGCGCGCCCTCGGTGGGAATGACCCGAACGTCATGCCCGGACTCGGTGAACCGGCGGAGCACCTCGGCAGCCTTGTAGGCCGCGATCCCGCCGGAGACACCCAGGACGACATGTGGCACGTGCTGGCCCGGATCAGACTTCGAGCTGCTCAGCCTTGAGCAGGCCCGCGTTGATCTCCCGGAGAGCGATGGACAGCGGCTTCTCCTGGGGAGTCGGTTCGACCAGGGGCCCGACGTACTCGAGCAGGCCCTCACCGAGCTGGCTGTAGTAGGCATTGATCTGCCGGGCCCGCTTGGCCGCGTAGATCACCAGCGCGTACTTGGAGTCGGTCTTCTCTAGCAGTTCGTCGATCGGCGGGTTGGTGATGCCCTCAGGGGCGGGAAGCACTCCGGACACGGGCAGTCAGACCTCATCACGATTCGGATACGGAGAACAGATCAACTGTACCAACTCGGCGGCGGCACGTTCGACATCGTCGTTGACCACCACCGCATCGAACTCCGACTCGGCCCCCATCTCCACCTTGGCCTGGGCCAGCCGGCGACCGATCACCTCGGTCGGCTCGGTTCCGCGGCCGACCAACCGCCGCTCCAACTCCTCCCAGGAGGGCGGGGCCAGGAACACCAGGTAGGCCCCGGGCATCTGGGCTCGTACCTGACGCGCCCCCTGCAGGTCGATCTCCAGCAACGCGGGCCGGCCGGATGCCAACCGCTCGACCACCGGGCGGCGCGGGGTGCCGTACAGGTGGTCGGCGTACTCGGCCCACTCCAGCAGTTCGCCGTCGGCGACCATCCGCAGGAACTCGGCCCGGTCGACAAAGTGGTACTCGACACCGTCGGTCTCCCCGGGTCGGGGACGGCGCGTGGTCACCGACACCGACAACCACACCTGGGGGTAGCCGCGCCGCACAGCCTCGACCACGGTGCCCTTTCCCACCCCGGACGGGCCCGACAAAACGGTCAGCCGCGCGTTCACGCCTCGCCGGTACCCGGGCCGAGGCCGACGACACCACTGTTGAACTCACGGACCAGGGCGCTGCGCTGCTTGGCCCCAAGGCCACGAACCCGGCGGCTGGGGGAGATTCCCAGCCGCGCCATGATCTTCTGAGCACGTGCCTTGCCGACTCCGGGCATGGCTTCCAGTACCGCCGAGACGCGCATCTTGCCGACCACGTCATCGGTCTCGCCCTGGGCCAGCACCTCGACCAGGGAGGCGCCACTGCGCTTGAGGCGCTCCTTGAGCTCGGCGCGGGCCCTGCGCGCCGCGGCGGCCTTCGCTAGAGCAGCCGAACGCTGCTCCGGGGTCAAGGGTGGCAGTGCCACCGCGGTCACCTCGCTGACTCGTTCACGCCGACGGCCGAACTCCCTGACAGTGCTGGTTGGGAACCTAGCGATGAACCGCCGAGATGAGCAACGCGGCCAGCGCCCGAACACGCGATCAGCGCCGTGATGGTGCCGACACGTCACGGTCGGGAGCAGAGGTTCGGGCCTGGCGCGACCGCGATCTGGCCCGGTACGCCGTGGCGGGTACGCCACCACGGGCGTTGCGGACCCCGGCGTCGGACTCACCGGCCGGCGGGTACCTCCAGCACCGCACGCACCTCGGTGAGGGAACGCTCGAAGGCGGCACGCAGGCCCGACAGGCTGGGTCCGTCCCGCAACACGCCGCGCGAGACGCTGGGCAGGACGTGGTCCAGTTGACCGCCGAACACCGTGTACAGGTCCACCGGGGAGGCGCCCTGGGCGCCCAGTCCCGGGGCCAGGATGGGGCCGGCGAGCCGGGACAGGTCATGGCCGGTGTCGCCCAGGGTCGCACCCACCACCACCCCGACCGAACCCATCGGCAGCCCGACGGCGGTCTCCGCGGAGTTGGCCGCCGCCACCTCGTCGCAGATCGCCTGGGCGACCGTGCGGCCGTCGGGGCCGACCGCACGCTGCACCGCGCCGCCCTCGGGATTGGAGGTCAGGGCCAGCACGAACACGCCGTTGCCGTGTGCCAACGCGGTGTTCACCAGGGGGCGCAGTGAACCGTAGCCCAGGTAGGGGCTCGCGGTGATCGCGTCGCAGGCCAGCGGGCTGCTCGGATCCAGGTAGGCCGAGGCGTAGGCGGCCACGGTGCTGCCGATGTCCCCCCGCTTGACGTCCAGGATGACCAGTGCGCCGGCCTGCCGGGCCGCCGTGACGGTGCGTTCGAGCACCGCGACACCGGCGCTGCCGAACCGCTCGAAGAACGCCGACTGCGGTTTGACCACCGCGGCCCGGTCGCCGAGCGCGTCCACCACGCCCAGCGCGAACCGTTCCAACCCGGCGACGTCGTCACCGACACCCCAAGCGTCCAGCAGTCCGGGGTGTGGGTCGATACCCACGCACAGCGGGCCCCGGCGCTCCAGCGCGGCACGCAGTCGGGCGCCGAACGGTTCGCCAGTGGTGAGGGTCACACATCCTCCTCGGGTCGGTGGGCCTGGCCGACCGCGTCGGCCAGTCGCTCGAAACCGCGCTCGACCAGCAGGTCACGCAGTTCGTCGAGTACCCGCAACGGGGTACCCGGGTCGTGGAACAGCGCCGTGCCGACCGACACCGCCGAGGCCCCGGCCAGGACGAACTGGAGCGCGTCCAGCCCGCAGGTGATGCCACCCATACCCAGGATCGGCAACTGCGGCAACGCGGCGTGCACCTGCCAGACGCAGCGGACCGCGACCGGGCGGACCGCCGGACCGGACAGGCCGCCGAAGATGTCGGCCAGTGCCGGGCGCATGGTATACGGGTCAACCGCCACACCGGCCACCGTGTTGATCATGGACAGCCCGTCCGCGCCGGCCAGGGCGCACGCCTGCGCGACGGGCACGATGTCGGTCACGTTCGGGGACAGCTTCGCGAACACAGGTGTGGCCGGGTCGGCCGCGGCGCGCACCTCGGCCACCACCAGACCGGCGGCGTCCGGGTCACAGGCGAAGTCCCGGCCGTCCTCGGCGCTGGGGCAGGACAGGTTGATCTCCAGCAGGCTGACCGCGGGGGCGCCGTGTAGCCGGCCGGCGAGTTCGGCGTACTCCCCGATGGTGCGACCGGCGATGCTGACCACGGCACGGGCGCCGAGGTGGTCAAGCCAGGGCAGGTCCGCGGCCAGCAACGCGTCGATGCCCGGGCCCGGCATACCAACGGCGCTGAGCAGGCCCGAGGGGGTCTCGGTGATGCGGGGGGTGGGTGATCCGGCCCGGGGATCGCGGGTCACCGAGGGCGTGACGACCGCACCCAACCGGGACACGTCGACGAACTCGGCCAACTCGCGGCCGGCCATGGCGCACCCGGCCGCGGTGAGTACCGGATTCGGCAGTACCGCACCCGCCAGTGTGGCGGTCAGGTCGATGGCCGGGGCCTCCAGTACGTCCTCCAGCATCAGCCCACCCCCATGGCCTCGGCTCCCAGGCAGTCGGCCGGGATGCGTGCCAGTTCATCCCACCGAACCCGGTTCGCGAAGAACACCGGTCCATCCACACAGGACCGTAGCATCCTGGTGACCCCGTCGTCGCCGACGACCGGCAGCACGCAACCGGCGCACAGACCGGTACCGCAGGCCATCGGCACCTCCACCGCGACCTGGCAGGGTACGTGGTGGGCGCTGCCCGCCACGGCGACCTCACCCAGCATGTCCAGCGATCCGCTGGCATACAGCACGTCGGCCGGGCCGCGTTCGAGTACCCCGTCCAGCACCTCGACGAGGGTCTGCTCGGCGGCCGCCCTGCTGTCCTCGGTGGTGATCGTGACCGCCGCGCCGGTGCGTTTGGCCTCCAGTTCGCCGAAGACCCGGTCAGCGGTGGGCGCCATCAGCACGAAGTCCACCGAACAGTCCCGGGCGTGCAGCGCGTCGGCCAACGGCAGCAGCGCCGCGCTGCTGTGCTCCTCCCCCACCAGTACCGCCCGCATCGGCTCGTCGGAGAGCAGGAACGGCGAGCCCAGCGGACCGATCAGATCCAACCGCTCCCCCGCGGCCACGTCGGCCAGCCAGCCGGTGCCGGCCCCGGTCACGTCCAAGACGAACTGCGCCGTCCCGGCGTAGAGCCCCTGCGGTCTGGTGGCATAGATGGAGAAGCACCGCCTGGGCAGCACCGAGGACAGCCGACCCCCTACCGCGACCGCCACGAACTGGCCTGGCCGCATCCGTTCGGCCAGTCCGGGTGCCGCGACGGTGACCAACTGGTAGGCACCGACCCGGCGGTTGGACAGCAGTTCACCGACCCACTGGACCGGACGCATCATCGATCCCCCCTGTCGCGCCGGCCCGTCGGGCGACGTCGGCACGCCGGATCCGGTGCAGTTCCTGCAACGGGCGGACCCCGACCTCCCCCCGGATCAGCGCCTCGATGCCCTGCACACACGCGGCCGCACCCTGCACCGTGGTGATGCACGGGATGCCGGCCGAAACCGCCGCGGTACGGATCTCGTACCCGTCCATCCGTGGCCCGGGGCTACCGAACGGGGTGTTGAAGACCAGATCGATCTGACCACCCAGGATCCGTTCGACACAGTTACCCGGGCCGTCGCTGAACTTGGCCACGATCTGGGCGTTCACCCCGTTGCGGCGCAGCACCTGGGCGGTGCCGACGGTGGCCAGTACCTCGAAGCCGAGATCGGCGAGCCGCTTCACCGGGAGGATGGCCGCGCGCTTGTCCCGGTCGGCGATGGACACGAACACCCGCCCGGATGTCGGCAACGAGCCGTACGCGGCGGCCTGCGACTTGGCGAAGGCGGTACCGAACACCGCGTCGATGCCCATCACCTCGCCGGTGGACTTCATCTCCGGCCCCAGCGTCGTGTCCACCCCTCCGCCGTCGGCGGTGTGGAACCGGTGGAACGGCAGCACCGCCTCCTTGACCGCGATCGGCGCGTCGAAGGGCAGGTCGCCACCGTCTCCGACCGGCGGCAGCAGGCCCTCGGTCCGCAGCCCGGCCACGGTCGCGCCCAACGCCACCCGTGCCGCCGCCTTGGCCAGCGGTACGGCGGTGGCCTTGGAGACGAACGGGATGGTCCGGGAGGCCCGCGGGTTGGCCTCCAACACATAGAGCACGTCGTCCTTGAGGGCGTCCTGCACGTTCAGCAACCCGCGCACCCCCACCCCGGCCGCCACGGCCAGGGTGCTGCGGCGCACCATGTCCACCTGCCGGGCACCCAGCGTGATCGGGGGCAGCGCGCAGGCCGAGTCACCGGAGTGGATGCCGGCCTCCTCGATGTGCTCCATCACCCCACCGAGGTACAACTCGGTGCCGTCGTAGATGGCATCCACGTCGATCTCCACCGCGTCGTCGAGGAACCGGTCCACCAGCACCGGATGCTCGGGACTGAGCGCGGTGGCCCGCTCGATGTAGGACTTGAGCATCGACTCGTCGTAGACGATCTCCATGCCCCGGCCGCCCAGCACGTAGGACGGGCGGACCAGCACCGGGTAGCCGATCCGCTCGGCCACCGCCTGTGCCTGCTCGAACGAGGTCGCGGTGCCGTACCTGGGGGCCGGCAGCCCGGCCTCGGCCAGCACCTGCCCGAAGGCACCCCGGTCCTCGGCCAGGTCGATCTGCTCGGGCTGGGTGCCCGCGATCGGCACGCCGGCGTCCTTGAGCCGCTGGGCCAGGCCCAACGGCGTCTGCCCGCCGAGTTGCACGATCACCCCGGCCACCGTGCCGGACTGCCGCTCGGCGTGCACCACCTCCAGGACGTCCTCGAAGGTCAGCGGCTCGAAGTACAGCCGGTCGGAGGTGTCATAGTCGGTCGAGACGGTCTCCGGGTTGCAGTTGACCATCACCGTCTCGTAGCCGCCGGGCGGGTTGGGTGCCTCGCGCAACGCGCTGGCGGCGTGCACACAGGAGTAGTCGAACTCGATGCCCTGCCCGATCCGGTTCGGCCCCGAACCCAGGATGATCACCTTGGGCCGGTCCGGCTGGGCGGTGACCTCGGTCTCCTCGTCGTAGCAGGAGTAGTGATACGGGGTACTCGCGGCGAACTCGGCCGCGCAGGTGTCCACCGCCTTGTACACCGGCCGGATTCCCAGGGCGTGGCGGAGCAGGCGAACCCCGTCCTCGCCGGCCAGTTCGGGACGAAGTGCGGCGATCTGCCGGTCCGAACAGCCGGCCCGCTTCGCCCGGCGCAGCAGCGTGGCGTCCAGGGCGGGTGCGGACCGGATCTGCTCGCGCAACTCCACCAGCGAGGCGATCTGGTCGACGAACCACGGGTCGATGCCGCTGGCCTGGCTCACCTGCTCGACGACGGCACCGAGCCGCAGGGCCCGTTCCACGGTGTAGAGCCGGCCGTCGTGCGGGGTCCGCAACTCTCGCACCGCGTCGGCGACGGTCTGACCCTCGGGGTCCGGAGTGGTCCAGAACCCGGCCGCCGCGGTCTCCATCGACCGCATCGCCTTCTGCAGCGCCTCGGTGAAACTGCGGCCCAGCGCCATCGCCTCGCCGACCGACTTCATGGTGGTGGTCAGCTCCCGGTCGGCGCCGGGGAACTTCTCAAACGCGAACCTGGGCACCTTGACCACGACGTAGTCCAGCGCCGGTTCGAACGAGGCCGGGGTCATCCTGGTGATGTCGTTGGGGATCTCGTCGAGGGTGTAACCGACGGCGAGCTTGGTGGCGATCTTGGCGATCGGGAAACCGGTGGCCTTACTGGCCAGTGCCGAGGACCGGGACACCCGGGGGTTCATCTCGATCACGACCAACCGACCGGTGCCCGGGTGAACGGCGAACTGGATGTTGCAGCCGCCGGTGTCCACTCCGACCGCCCGCAGCACCGCGATGCCAAGGTCGCGCATCCGCTGGTACTCGCGGTCGGTAAGGGTCATCGCCGGGGCCACGGTGACCGAGTCACCGGTGTGCACGCCCATGGCGTCGACGTTCTCGATCGAACAGACCACGACCACGTTGTCCTCGCGGTCGCGCATCAGTTCGAGCTCGAACTCCTTCCACCCCAGCACGCTCTCCTCGACCAGCACCTCGTGTGTCGGGCTGGCCGCCAGGCCGGCCGAGGCGATCCGGGTCAGACCGGCCTCGTCGTGGGCCATGCCCGAACCCGACCCGCCCATGGTGAACGACGGGCGTACCACCACGGGATACCCCAGCCGGTCGACTGCGGCACGTACCTCCTCCAGCGAGTGGCAGACCTCACTTTCGGGCACGTCGCCGCCCACGGTTCGGACGATCTCCTTGAACCGCTGCCGGTCCTCGCCACGCTGGATCGCCGCGATGTCGGCGCCGATCAGTTCGACGCCGTACCGCTCCAGCACCCCACGCTCGTGCAACGCGACCGCGATGTTCAGCGCAGTCTGACCGCCCAGGGTGGCCAGCAGCGCGTCCGGACGCTCGGCCGCGATCACCTTCTCGACGAACTCGGGAGTGAGCGGCTCCACGTAGGTCGCGTCGGCGTACTCCGGGTCGGTCATGATCGTCGCCGGGTTGCTGTTGACCAGACTGACCCGCAGTCCCTCGTCCCGCAACACCCGACACGCCTGGGTGCCGGAGTAGTCGAACTCGCAGGCCTGGCCAATCACGATCGGACCCGACCCGATCACCAGGACGTGCCGTAGATCCTCGCGCCTAGGCACCGTGACCACCCCCGGAAACCCCGCGCCGCGTATCCATCAGGTCGCAGAACCGATCGAACAGGTACTGGGCATCGTGCGGGCCGGCTGCCGACTCAGGGTGGTACTGCACCCCGAAGGCCGGGGCATCCAGACAGCGCACCCCCTCGACGACACCGTCGTTCAGACACACGTGGCTGACCTCCGCCCGCCCGAACGGGGTGTCACTCACCTGGTCGGCGGGTGCCTGTACGGCGAACCCGTGATTGTGCGCGGTCACCTCCACCCGTCCGGTGAGGCGGTCAGACACCGGCTGGTTGATGCCCCGGTGCCCGTACCGGAGCTTGTAGGTGCCAAAACCGAGTGCCCGGCCGAGAATCTGGTGCCCGAAGCAGATACCGAACAGCGGCAGCCCGGCCCGCAGCAGCGCGCCGGTCAGCGCGACCTGGTGGTCGGCGCTGGCCGGGTCACCGGGCCCGTTGGACAGGAAGATCCCGTCCGGATCCACCGCGAGCATGTCGTCCACACTGGACCATGACGGCATGACATGCACCTCGACACCACGTTCGGCCATCCGTCTGGGGGTCATCCGCTTGATCCCCAGGTCCAGGGCGGCCACGGTGTACCGGTGCCGGCCCACCGCGGGCAGCACGTACGGCTCGGGCGTGGTCACCTCGCCGGCCAGGTCCGCGCCGAGCATCCCGGGGCTGGCCAGCACCCGTTCGAGCAGCGTGTCAGGGTCGGTACCGGCGCTGGACACACCGACCCGCATGGCGCCGCGTTCGCGCAGGTGCCGGGTCAGTGCCCGGGTGTCCAGCCCACTGATGCCCACCACGCCCTGGTCGACCAGTTCGTCGTCCAGTGACCGACTGGCCCGCCAGGACGACGGGCGGCGGGCCGGGTCACGCAACACGTACCCGGCCACCCAGATCCGGTCCGATTCAGAATCCTCGTCATTCACCCCGGTGTTGCCGATGTGTGGCGCGGTCTGCACCACCACCTGACGGTGGTAGGACGGATCGGTGAGCGTCTCCTGGTACCCGGTCATACCGGTGGCGAAGACCGCCTCACCGAACACCTCGCCGACCGCGCCGTAGGCCTGCCCGTGGAAGGTCCGGCCATCCTCGAGTACCAGCACCGCCGGGGCATCCCCGGTTGCCCGCTCTGGGCGGTTCATGCCTGCACCTTTCCGTCGAGCACGGTCGGGACGCCGTGCAGGAATGTGGCCACCACCCGGGCCGGCAGGCTCCGACCGGCGAAGGGGGTGTTGCGGCTGCGACTGGCCAGTTGGGTCGGATCGACCGTCCAGGTCGCCTCCGGATCGACCAGCACCAGATTCGCCGCCGAGCCCTCGGCCAGTTGGCCGCCCTGTCCGTCGAGTTGACCGATCCGGGCAGGGCGGACCGACATCCGGTCGGCCACTCCGCGCCAGTCCAACAGTCCGGTGTGCACCATGGACTGCACGACCACCGACAGCGCGGTCTCCAGGCCGAGCATGCCCGGCCGGGCCGACCCCCACTCGGTCTCCTTGTCCTCCGCGGCGTGCGGGGCGTGGTCGGTGGCCACGCAGTCGATCACCCCGTCGGCCAGTCCGCGGCGCAGCGCCACGATGTCCTCGGCGGTACGCAGCGGCGGGTTCACCTTGTAGACCGGGTCGTAGCCGACCGCCAGTTCGTCGGCGAGGGTGAGGTGGTGGGGGGTGACCTCGGCGGTGACCCGGAACCCCTTGGACTTGGCCCACCGGACCAGTTCCACCGACCCGGCGGTGGACACGTGGCAGACGTGCAGCCGGGAGCCGACGTGACCAGCCAGCAACGCGTCCCGGGCGATGATCGCCTCCTCGGCGGCAGCCGGCCACCCGGTCAATCCCAGTTGGGCCGACACCACGCCCTCGTTCATCTGGGCGCCCACGGTGAGCCGGGGTTCCTCGGCGTGCTGGGCCACCACCCCGTCGAACGCCTTGACGTACTCCAGTGCCCGGCGCATCAGGGCCGGGTCGGACACGCAGTTGCCGTCGTCGGAGAACACCCGCACCCCGGCGGCC
>DATCXL010000177.1:0-3410 GCA_036565825.1 Mycobacteriales bacterium | reverse complement strand
GATGGACGAGTTCGGGGTTCGGTCGCAGAACCTCGCCGAGGCCGCCATCGCGGCCGGCTTCTGGTCCCGGGAGATCACCCCGGTGACCACCCCGGACGGCACCGTGGTCAGCACCGACGACGGTCCCCGACCAGGGGTGACCATGCAGGGTGTGGCCGGGCTCAGACCGGTGTTCCGGCCGGACGGACGGGTCACCGCGGGCAACTGCTGCCCGCTCAACGACGGCGCGGCGGCGGTGGTGGTGATGTCTGACCGCCGGGCCCGCGAACTGGGCATCGCTCCGCTTGCCCGGATCGTGTCCACCGGGGTGTCGGCGCTGTCCCCGGAGATCATGGGTCTGGGCCCGGTGGAGGCGAGTCGGCAGGCGCTGGCCAGGGCCGGGATGAGCATCAACGATGTCGACCTGGTCGAGATCAACGAGGCGTTCGCCGCCCAGGTCATTCCGTCCTACCAGGACCTGGGCATCGACCTGGACCGGCTCAACGTCAACGGTGGCGCGATCGCGGTCGGGCATCCGTTCGGGATGACCGGCGCGCGGATCACCGCCACCCTGCTCAACAGCCTGAGCTGGCACGACAAGCAGATCGGGCTGGAGACCATGTGTGTCGGAGGTGGACAGGGCATGGCGATGATCATCGAACGGCTGTCCTAGTGCCGCGTCAGGCAACGTTTGCGCGCTTGACCACCTCATGCGGCATTCGATCCTGCGCGTGCCGGTTACGCCAGGCGATGTAGCGCCGGATCAAGAAGGCCCGGGCCTCCTGGCTCTCGTGGTCCGTGCTGTCGAGACAGAAGTGGCGCAGCGCGGTGAACTGGGTCTCGATGCGGTTGAGCCAGCTGGCGTGGTGCGGGAGTGGCGGTTACTCAGGGCCTGAGCATGTCGAGGACCTTAGCGGAGCAGACCGGGCCAGAGCGGACGCGGAGTGGGGTGGGACGCCAGCGGCGCTGGGCAACTCCGGTGCCACGTGGCACGATCGCGGGGGTGACCAGCACGGCCGGCCACTTCAGCCGCCGGTTCCGGCGCGCCCACGGCGGGTCGCCGTACGGCTACCGATTTGCGGGCCAGTGCTCCGGTCTTCAGGTCAGGGGTGAGGGTCCGTCCCGGCTGTCAGGCCGGGCGGTTGCGTTTTCGGTGTACTGGTGGAGCACCGCCAGGGGTGCCCCGCCGACCGATCCGGCGTAGTAGGGGGCGGACCACGGCCGGTTGGTCTGGTGGTGGCGGGCGAGTTCGGGGGACTGTTGGCGTATGCGTCGTGGCGAAACGCCCCTGAGGGAGTTCGCCAGCCGGGACAGGTGACCTCCGGTGGGAAGTTGACCAGCATGTGGACGTGGTTGGTGTGCCCGGTGAACTCGGCCAGTTCGGTGTCGAGGTCGACGCATACCGGGCGTGAGGACGCTGGCGTGTGTTGTTGTCGGTGGTGGCGTGTAGAAGGGGTGGTGTGCAACTTCGGTACACCTTCCGTCTGCACCCGACCCCATGCCAGCGGGTGGCACTGTCTCGGGCGTTCGGGTGCCCCAGTGTGGTGTTCAACGACGGGCTGGCGGCCCGCCGGGAAGCACACGCCGCCGGGCCGCCGTACATCCCTGATGGTGTCCTGTCCACGCGGGTGATCCCCGAGGCGAAGAAGACCCTCGAACGTGCCTGGCTTGGCGAGGTGTCCTCGGTGGTGCTGCAGCGCGACGGCGCTACTGCGTCGTGGCGACCTCAGCGAGCTTCCTCCCGCACGACCACCCGGACGCAGCCCCGGCCGTCTGTCGCCCCGGAAGTGGTCCCGGTGGTCCTGCTTCTCTTGCGGGCTGGGCCCGGTCAAAACGAACGGCCAACGGCGAAATCGCCATCCGGGGCGATCGAGCTGTCGATTTCCGAACTTCCTATTCGTCTTTAAATTAGACGATCCCGACAAAGACTCACGACTTCAGGAGTGACCATGACCGGCTCTCCCACCCAGGGAATCAAGACCGTGCTGCATCCCGTTTCCGACCTGGCGACGGCCAAGGAGGTGTACGCCGCCCTGCTCGGCGTACCGCCACAGACCGACGAGTCCTACTACGTCGGCTTCGAGGCCGCGGGCCAGCACGTCGGGCTGGTGCCGGGCGGTGGACCGCAGGGCATGACCTCACCGGTGGCCTACTGGCACGTGCCGGACATCGAGGCGAAGCTGGCCGAGGTGACCGCCGCGGGTGCCACCGTGAAGGAGCCCGCGCACGACGTCGGTGGCGGCCGCCTGGTGGCCACCGTCACCGACCCCGATGGCAACGTCCTCGGGCTGCTTCAGGACCGATGAGTGCCGACCCCCGCTCCCGCGCTCAGCGTCGTCGCGACACCGAGCATCGGCTCACCCACGACATCGATGTCTGGGTGGCCAGTGCCTCGGCGGACGGTGCGCCGTATCTGGTGCCGCTTTCCTTCGACTGGGACGGCGAGGCGCTGCTGGTGGCCACGCCGACGAACAGCCCGACCGGCAGGAACCTGGCTGCCACCCGAACCGTTCGGTTGGGGCTGGGCCACACCCGCGACGTGTCCATGATCGAGGGCGAAGTTGAGGTCCTCGAGATCGACGCGCTGCCGCAGGAGCGGGGTGACCGGTTCGCTGCGCGCACCGGCTTCGACCCGCGTGCGCTGGCCACGCCGTACCGCTGGTTCCGTATCTCCCCGCGCCGCATCCAGGCCTGGCGCGAGGTGAACGAGTTGCCCGACCGCGAGGTGATGCGCGACGGCCGCTGGTTGGTCTGACGCCTCGGCGGGCGCCGCGTGGCCGGGGCCCGGAGGCTCCACGGGCCGAAGCAAAGGAAAACCAGACGTACTGCTCGAAGCTAGTCAGATCTAGCCAGGCGACGCCGACGGAGACCGCGAAGGCGGCCCCGCCCAACAGATGGAGACACGATTAGCATGGCCACGACGAGGGAGCCGCAGTCGCCTGCGCTGCACGTTGCCGACAGCCACGATCTGATCCGTGTGCACGGCGCGCGCGTGAACAACCTCAAGGACATCAGCGTTGAGCTCCCGAAGCGCCGGCTGACGGTTTTCACCGGGGTCTCCGGCTCGGGCAAGAGCTCGCTGGTGTTCGACACGATCGCCGCGGAGTCGCAGCGGCTGATCAACGAGACCTACAGCGCCTTCGTGCAGGGCTTCATGCCGACGCTGGCGCGACCCGAGGTCGACGTACTCGACGGGCTGACGACCGCGATCATCGTCGACCAGGAGCGGATGGGCGCCAACCCCCGCTCCACCGTCGGCACCGCGACCGACGCCAACGCGATGCTGCGCATCCTCTTCAGCCGACTCGGGCAGCCGCACATCGGCTCGCCCCAGGCGTTCTCCTTCAACGTCGCCTCGATCAGTGGAGCGGGTGCGGTCACCCTGGAGCGCGCCGGACGGACCGTGAAGGAGCGTCGTAGCTTCAGCATTA
>DATCXL010000171.1:0-4714 GCA_036565825.1 Mycobacteriales bacterium | reverse complement strand
CGCCGGCCCCACGGACCGGCGGTAGCCCCACTCCCTCTCAGATGCCCAGGTAGGCCGAGCGAACGCCCTCGTTGCTCATCAGTTCGGTGGCCGGGCCCTTCAGGGTGATCGAGCCGGTCTCCATCACGTATCCCCGGTCGGCCGTCTCCAGCGCCTTCTGCAGGTTCTGTTCCACCAGCAGGATGGTCAGTCCCTGTTCGGACAGCTTCCGGATGATGTCGAACACCTGGGTCACGATGACCGGCGCCAGGCCAAGGCTGGGTTCGTCGAACATCAGCAGCCGTGGACGGGTCATCAGCGCCCGGGCGATCGCCACCATCTGCTGTTCGCCGCCGGACATGCTGCCGGCCACCTGGCTGGTCCGTTCCTTCAGTCGCGGGAACAGGTCGAACACCCGCTCCAACGACTCGCCGCGATGCTTACGGGCGGACCGGCTGTAGCAGCCAAGTTCGAGGTTCTCCAACACCGTCAACGACGGCCACAGTTCACGTCCCTCGGGCACCAGGGCGATGCCCAGGTCGGCACGGGCGTGCGCCGGCTGGGACGAGATGGACGAGCCCTCGAACAGGATGTCGCCACGGCTGATCGGGCGCAGCCCCGAGATCGCCCGCAGCGTGGTCGTCTTGCCGGCGCCGTTGGAACCGACGAGGGTGACCACCTCCCCCGCGTCGACATGTAGCCCGATGCCGTACAACGCCTGGGCGTCGCCGTAGAAGACGTCGATGTCGCGGACCTGGAGCATCGAGTCGGAACGCGGTGCGTCTCCCGAGGAGGCCGCCACGGCTGGAATCACCACCGGGGTGACCACCGCCGCGGGTGTCGAACCGTCGGCCGGAGCCTCCGGAACAGCCACCGTCGCGGTGGATGCCTCCGACTCCCCGGGTGTCGGCTCGTCCTCGCGGCCGAGGTAGGCCTCGATGACCAGCGGGTTGTGAACCACCTCCTGCGGCCGACCCTCGGCGATCAACCGGCCGTGGTCGAGGACCATGACCCGGTCGGACACGCCCATCACCGCGTGCATCACGTGCTCGATCATGATGATCGACGTGCCGCGGTCCCGGATCCTGCGGATCAACTCGACGAACCGCGTGGCCTCGACCGGGGTGAGTCCGGCCACCACCTCGTCCAACAACAGCACCCGTGGGCCGGTGGCCAGTGCCCGGGCGACCTCGAGCCGCTTGCGGCCGGCCAGGGTCAGCTCGCCGGGCAGTTGGTCGGCCCGGTCGGCCAGCCCGATGAAGTCCAGGATCTCCATCGCGTGGTCGCGCGGATTGACGTGCCCACCGGGGGGACGCCCGTAGTGGTGCCCGACCAGCACATTGTCCAATATGGACAGTTTGGCGAAGGGCCGCACGATCTGGTGGGTCCGACAGATGCCCTGGTGCACCGACCGGTGACCGGCCCGGCCGCTGACCTGCTTACCGTCGAGCAGGACCCGGCCACGGGTGGCCGGCACCGATCCGGCGGCCACCGAGAACAGCGTCGTCTTGCCCGCGCCGTTGGGCCCGATCAGACCGAGAATCTCACCGTCGTCCAGGGTGAAACTGACGTCGTCGACCGCCTTGAGGCCACCGAAGTACTTGCAGACCGACTCCCCGACAAGCAGCGCGCTCATGCCGGCCCTCCGTTAGTGTCCTGATCGGACGCGCCAACTCCGGCCAGCGACTCCTCGGGCGCCGGCGCTGCCGCCGAACCGTCCTGTCCGCCGGCTCGCTTCCTCCGCGAGCTAATGCCGAGCAGCTTGCCCAGCCGCATGAACAGCCCGCTCAGCCCGAGCGGTTCGAACAGGATCACGATCACCAGCAGGATCCCGTACAGACCGAGGTAGAGCTGCGGGTAGCTGGCCAACAGGAACTCCTGGATGACGACGTAGACGATCGCACCCAGCGCCGGACCCAGGATCGTGCCGATGCCGCCGATGACGCCGATCAGCACGAACGAGATCGACCGGTCGAAGCTGAACATGTCCAGCGGGTCGATGAACGCCTGGTAGGAGGCGTAGAAGCCACCGCAGACACCCATCACCATCGCCGACAGGAACAGCACGACGTCCTGGTAGAAGGCGCCGTTCACGCCGACGTCGCCGGCCGCCTCGACGTCCTCCTTGATGGCCAGCAGCCCCAAACCGATCCGGGACTTGCGCAGCGCGTAGGAGATGGCCACCACGATCGCCAGCAGGTACAGGCCGTACCAGTACAGCGCGTACTTGGTGGGCCCGTCACTCAGCGGCAGGGACAGTCCGGAGGATCCGCCGGTGAAGTCGGTCCAGTAGGTCGCCACCACCCGGGTCGCCTCACCGACACCGATGGTGGCGATGCTGAAGTATGGCCCGCGCAGCCGGAGCGTGGGGTGTCCCCAGACCAGCGCGTAGGCGCCGGCGACCAGGCCGCCGACGATCCAGGTGGCCCAGAACGGCAGACCGAAGGTGATGGCCAGTCGGGCCGCGACGAAACCGCCCACGCCGAACATCACCGAGTGGCCGAAGCTGATCTGGCCGACGTAGCCACCCAGCCAGTTCCAGGCCAGCCCGGCGGCCATGAACATGAACGTCAGGCCCACCACGTTGTGCAGGTAGTCGCCCAGGTTGACCACGAACGGCGTGCCGTACAGCACGACGAAGCCACCCAGGAAGTACAGCAGTACCCGGCGGGAGAGCCAGTCGGGCAGCCGCACGCCACGGGAACGGCCGGTAGCGGCGGTTGTCGTCATCTGAGCACCTTCTGACCGAACAGGCCGCCCGGGCGCACCACCAGAACGACGACGAGCAGCACGAAGCCGACTGCGGCGGTGAGGTACGACGGCACCACGTAGATGGAGAAGATCTCGGCGAACGCCAGCACCATGGAACCGATCGCGATGCCGATGACGCTGCCCATGCCGCCCAACACGATGATCACGAAGCTCTTGAGCAGCTCGCTGGCACCGAACGAGGGGTTGAACGCGAACAACGTCGAGGCCAGCACACCGGCCATACCGGCCAGTGCCGTGCCCAGCCCGAAGGTCTGCGCGTAGATCCGCTCGACGTCGACACCGACCAGCCGGCTGCTCTCCGGGTTCTGGATCACCGCCCGGACCGCCTTACCGGTGTAGGTCCGGGTCAGCCAGATCTGGAGGAGCACCAGGGTGACCGCCGAGACACCGAACACGATCACCCGGTTCAGCGAGTACGAGGCGCCGAACAACTCCACCGACGAGGTCGAGTACGACGTTCGCACGGCCTGGTCGTCACCGCCGAAGAGCAGGTAGGCGGCGTTACGGACGATCAACCAGACCCCGAACAGCAGGAGCAGAGACTGGACGCCACCGGCCGCTCCGCGCGGCAGGAAGCGCACCAGTCCCTTGTACATGGCCATCCCGAAGAAGAAGAACACCACCAGGGCGATCGGGATGGCAAGGTACGGGTCGACGCCCAGCCGTGAGAACAGCTGCCAGGAGAGGTACGCCGAAGCCATGATCATGCCGCCGTGCGCGAGGTTGACGATCCGCAGGACGCCATAGATCAGGCCGAGCCCGTAGGCCATGGAGGCGTAGAACCCGGCGAGCAGCACTGCGGAGACGGCGAGAGCGAGGACCTGTCCCACGTCGGTCAGCCCTTGCAGTTCGGGTTCGGGGATACTCCCTGGCCGGTTGCCACGTCACTCGGGTAGATGATCGGTGACGTGCCGTCCGGCAGGTTCTGCTGCACGACGAACGGGTAGTCCGCCTGGCCACCCTTGTCGGCGGGGAAGCTCAGCTCGCCACCGGGCAGGATCGAGTCCATCTTCAGGTTGGACAGTGCGTCGCGGACCTTGGCCTTGTCGACCGACCCGGCGTTGCTGATCGCGGTGAACAGCGAGCGTGCCGCCTCGTAGGAGACCGCCTGGAACCACTCCGGCGCCTTGTCGTACTTCTTCTGGTAGAGGTCGACGAAGTCCTTGTTCAGGCCCTTGTCGCCGAGCTGGCTGTTCCACCAGACCGCGGACACGATGTAGTCCACGCCCTTCTGTCCCAGCGCCTTGCTGGCGTCGGCCTCGGTGCCACGCGCGCCGTAGGTCAGCACCTTGTTGCACATCCCGGAGCTGAGGTACTGCCGCTGCATGGTGACGAAGTCCGGCAGGTGGGCGTCCACCATGTACAGGTCGGCGTTGGCCGCCTTGACCTTGTTGAGCACCGCGGAGAAGTCCTTGCCGTCCAGCGCGAACGACTCGTCCACGATCACCTGGTAGTTGCCACCGCTCTGCTCGGCGAACTCCTTGATGCCCTTGTCGAAGTCCTTACCGTGCGAGGTGTTCTCCCAGACGACGGCCACCTTGGCCGGCTTGGGCAGGTTGCCGGCCTTCTGCTGCTCGTCGACCCAGCCCATCTCGGTCCTGGCGAGGTTCTCCACCGGCGCCAGCGTCCCGAAGATCCACTTGTAACCCTTGGCGTAGATCGACGTCGCCGCGCCGCCACCGTTGACGTAGGGGATCTGGTTCTGCTCGGCAACGGTGCTCTGGGCCTCCACCAGCGAGGTGGAGTAGGTGCCCAGGAAGAAGTTCACATGGTCGGAGGTGATCAGGCGCTGGGCCAGGTTGACGGCCTTGGCCTGCTCGCTGCCGTCGTCGAGCAGCTTCAGCTCGACCTTCACCTTCTTACCGCCGACGTCGATGCCGCCCTTGGCGTTGATCTCGTCGACGGCGAGTTGGTAGCCCTCCTGGTACCGGCCGCCGGTCTTGGACTCGGCGCCGGTCAACGG
>DATCXL010000125.1:0-3764 GCA_036565825.1 Mycobacteriales bacterium | reverse complement strand
CTCTCGCTCCTGCCAGGACGCGGCGAGTTCCGCATCGAGCCGGGCGATGTGTGCCTCGACCTGCTCACGGTCGTAACCGCGCATGGTCACGTCGAAGTCGACCGTCGTGTTCCTCATCAAGCCGTCCTAGCTGGCGGACCGAAGTGACTATCCGGCGCGAGTCTTCCAGACCTACCCGGTCAGAACCAGCAGACGAGCAGATTGGCACCGCTGGTAGGCCACCCAGCCGGTACCGCACCGGTGCCCGGCCGAACGCTGGTGTGCCTTTGGCGTCAAGCTCGCCCTACCGGGAACTCAGCGGTGCTCGGGGGTGCGGGGGTACTCCAACGCTCACCGAGCCGACCGCCCGACGCCTGCGAGGTCGGCCGTCTTCGACCGGTCAGCCTGATCACACTGCAAGCCCAGAACAAAGAGAGGACCGCGCTATACCCTCACTCGACCACCGAAAGCGGTCATACAGATAAATGAAAAAGGTCGAGAATTTGGACATTCAATGGGCAGCCAGCAAAAACCTCCCCGAAGGTTTTCTACGGCGAACTGATGCTGGAATGCGGCGACCTCGGCCGAGCGCTGGTCGACTTCGACTGCGTCCTCGACCCAGAGCCGGACCGCCTCGACGCCCGCATCAACCGCGCCGGACCACCCTGTGAACCCGGCAGGTACGACGCCGCACGCCAGGACGTGGACGCTGCCCACAGGCACGCCGGCGATGGGCCGAGGCCGTTGACGACCTCACCGGGTTACTGTCGCTCGGTCGGCGACGCCGAGGTGTTCGTCAGGCGAGCCTGTCTGACCGAGTTCGGCGACCAGGAGCGGGCGGGCGCGGATCTGCTGTGCTCGGTCGAGTCGGCTCCCGGCCGAGCTGGCGAGATCGCCGCACTGATGCCGGCGTCCACTGACCGCCGGCATCAGTGCGGATGTGCAGTTCGGATTCCGGAGACCAGACAACGCCGTGCCACCTACACCGGCAGGATCAGCTGCCTCAGAGGGTGGTCACCCCGCGTCGCCGCGGGTGACCACGACACCAGCCGACCGTCCGTCGCGCCTCTGTGTGTCGACCGGCCAACCGACCGGCGCCGGCCGAGACAGGGCACCGACTCAGGCCAGGGTGACCAGGTCGGCCAGTTCGTCGTTCCAGGCATCCTCCACCCCGTCAGGTAGCAGGATCACCTTCTCCGGCTCCAGCGCACGCACCGCACCCTCGTCGTGGGTGACCAACACGATCGCACCGGCGTAGGTGTGCAGTGCGTCTAGGACCTGCTCGCGGGATGCTGGGTCGAGGTTGTTGGTGGGCTCGTCGAGTAGCAGCACGTTCGCGCTGGAGCACACCAGCGATGCCAACGCGAGGCGGGTCTTCTCTCCTCCGGACAGCGTGCCCGCCGACTGGTCGGCGGCCTCCCCGGAGAACAGGAACGCGCCGAGGATCCGGCGCAGCTCAGAGTCCGGGGTGTCCGGCGCGCTGGCCCGCATGTTCTCCAACACCGTGCCTGCGGTGTCGAGGGTCTCGTGTTCCTGGGCGTAGTAGCCGATCCGCAGCCCGTGCCCGGGCAGAACCTCACCGGTGTCAGGCCGCTCCAGCCGGGCCAGCAACCGCAGCAGCGTGGTCTTACCGGCGCCGTTCAGACCGAGCACCACCACCCTGGCCCCTCGGTCGACGGCCAGGTCCACATCGGTGAAGACCTCCAGTGAACCGTAGGACTTCGACAAACCCTTGGCCGACAGCGGTGTCCGCCCACACTGGGCCGGAGTGGGGAAACGTACCCGGGCCACCCTGTCGCCGCGCCGCTCACCGGGCATCCCCGCGGCCAGCGCGGCCGCCCGGCGGTCGAGTTGGTGGGCGGCGCGGGCCTTGGTGGCCTTGGCCCGCATCTTGTCAGCCTGGCTACGCAGCGCGTCGATCTTGCGCTCGGCGTTGGCCCGCTCCCTTCGCCGCCTGCGCTCGTCGGTCTCCCGCGCCTGGACGTAACCTGCCCAACTCATGTTGTAGACGTCGACCTCAGACCGGTTGGCATCCAGGTGCCACACCCGGTTGACGACCCGACCAAGCAGGTCCGCGTCGTGGCTGATCACGACCATGCCGCCCCGGTGTGCGCGCAGGAAGTCTCGCAACCAGACCACCGAGTCGGCGTCCAGGTGGTTGGTGGGCTCGTCGAGCAGCAACGTGGTGGACTCGTCGCCGTTGTCAGCGAACAGGATGCGCGCCAGTTCGACCCGACGACGCTGCCCGCCAGACAGGGTGCCCAGCCGCTGGGACAACACCCGGTCGGGCAGTCCGAGGTTGGAACAGATGCGGGCCGCCTCGCTTTCCGCCGCGTACCCACCCAACGCGGCGAACCGTTCCTCGAGTTGGCCGTAACGCCGCACCGCCCGACCGCGATCGGTCTCATCGACCAGTCCGGCCATGTCGACCTGGATCTTCTCCATGTCTCGCAGCAACTCGTCGAGTCCACGGGCGGACAACACCCGGTCTCGGGCCAGCACGTCGAGATCGCCGGTGCGCGGATCCTGTGGCAGGTAGCCGACCGGTCCACGGCGATCAACCGTGCCGGCATAGGGCAGACCCTCGCCGGCCATCACCTTCAGCGTTGTGGTCTTGCCCGCGCCGTTGCGCCCGACCAGGCCGACACGTTCGCCGGGCTGGACCCGCAGGGTGGCGTCGGCGAGCAGGATACGGGAACCGGCACGCAGTTCCAGATGGGTAGCGGTGATCACTTCAGCTCTCTGCGGTAGTGGGGACAGGTCACGGCGTCGCGTGGCCTCCCAAGCCGACAAGAGTGATCACGGTGCCCATCCTACGTCCCGGCCCACCCGCTCGCCCACCGGGTTTCCGCCCGCTTCCACCACAACGCGCCCATGATGACCCAGGGTTACCGGGCCGACGTCGAGTCCAGATCCGCGCGAGCGCACACGGCCACACCTACGCTGGTGGGGAACCGACGAGAGACGAAGGACATGGCACACGATCATCGACACCCCGCTGGCGCGCCACGGGGACGGTTGGCTGCCGTACTGGCGGTCACCCTGACCGTACTGGCCGCCGAGGTGGTCGGGGCCGCGCTGACCGGAAGCCTGGCTCTGCTCGCCGACGCCGGGCACCTGCTCACCGACGCGGGCGGGATCGCGCTCGCGCTGGCTGCCAGCACCTTCGCCCGACGACCGCCCACCCCGGCCCGCACATTCGGTCACCATCGTCTGGAGATTCTGGCCGCGGCGGCCAACGCACTGCTGTTGGTCGCCGTCTCGGTGTACGTCTTCGCCGAGGGTGCCATGCGGTTGATCGAGCCACCCGTGGTCTCCGCTGGCGGTCTGGCGATCTTCGCCGTGGTCGGGCTGGTCGGTAACGCCGTGTCGGCCGGGCTGCTGCTGACCGCGGCGCGGAGCAACCTCAACGTCCGGGGTGCGTTCCTGGAGGTCCTCTCCGACGGAGTGGCGTCGTTGGCCGTGCTGGTCGCCGCGATCGTGATCACCACCACCGGCTGGCAACGTGCCGACGCGGTGGTCTCGCTGCTGGTCGCGGTGTTCATCCTGCCCCGTACCTGGCGGCTGTTCCGCGAGGCAACCGAGGTCCTACTGGAGGGAACTCCTCCCGGGGTGGACATCGGCGAACTGCGACGGCATCTGTTGGACGTGCCCGGCGTGGTCGAGGTACACGACCTGCACGCCTGGGCGATCAGCAGCGGCATTCCGGTGCTCTCGGCACATGTCGTGGTCGACGACCAGACCCTCGCCGCCGGAGGGCATGGTCCACTGCTGGACAAGCTGTG
>DATCXL010000117.1:0-2107 GCA_036565825.1 Mycobacteriales bacterium | reverse complement strand
GGTCGACCAGCGGCTGACCCGGCTCACCCCGGTCGGCCCGCCCGGGCTGTCCCGTTCCGGAGTGCGCGCCGGTACCTGGTGGTTGGTGCGGGCGCAGATCCGCAGGGCGCTGACCCGGTTGGGCATCCGACCGCACGCGGTGCTGGCCGGCTCCCTGGACGACGTCCTGGGTCGCTGGGGCACCGAGGTGCGCGACGTGCTCTACGGCACCGACGACTACGTGGCGGGTGCGGCTCTGATGGGGCAGGACCGGACCCGGCTGCTGCGTGAGGAACGTCGCCAACTGGCCCGCGCCGACGTGGTGCTGGCGGTCTCACCGCCGCTGCGCGACCGCTGGGTCGGCATGGGTGCCCGACCCGTCCTCGTCCCCAACGGAGTGGAGGTCGCCGCCTACTCCACGGTGGACACCGCACCGTCACCATCCGGGGTGGATCTGCCCCATCCGGTGGTGGGGCTGGTGGGCCAGTTGTCCGATCGGATCGACTGCGACCTGCTCGATGCGGTGGCCGACGCGGGGTGTTCGCTGCTGCTGGTCGGCCCGCACGACCCAGGTTGGCTGCCCGAACGGTTCGCCGCGTTGGTGGCCAGGCCGAACGTCACCTGGGTGGGCCGTCGGCCCTTCGCCGAACTGCCGTCCTACCTGCGGTTGATGTCGGTGGGCATCACGCCGTACCGGAACACCGCGTTCAACCGGGCCTCGTTCCCGCTCAAGACACTGGAATACCTGGCCGCAGGGCTGCCGGTGGTGAGCACCGACCTGCCGGCGGTGGAATGGCTGGACACTGATCTGGTCGCCACCGCGTCGGACCCCGCATCATTCGCCGGGGCCGTACTGGCCGCGGCCGGCACCCGGCTGGTACCCGAACTGGTGAGCCGGCGCCGGCAGTTCGCCGCCCGGCACAGTTGGGAGTGCCGGGCCGACCAGGTGGCCGATGCGATCGGCCTGGACAGTCCCGCGGGCCCGCGGTGAGGGCCCGTCCCGGGCCGTCGGGCACGATACGGGTGACCGGAGCGGGGCGAGGCATCGATGTGGGGGACCCGGTGGACCAAACGACTCGGCACGATGACGTGATACCGGTGATCCGGCCGCTGCTCGGCGAGGAGGAGGCGCAGGCCGCGGCCGAGGCGGTGCGTTCCGGCTGGGTCGCGCAGGGCCCCCGGGTGGCTCGGTTCGAACAAGCCTTCGCCGCCCGGATCGGCGCCGGGCACGGGGTCGCGGTGTCCTCCTGCACCACCGGGCTGCACCTGATGCTGCACCTGTTGGGCATCGGGCCGACCGACGAGGTGGTGGTGCCGTCGTTCTCGTTCATCGCCACCGCCAACGCGGTGCGGTACGTCGGCGCCACCCCGGTGTTCGCCGACGTGGATCCGCTCACCGGCAACCTGACCGCGGGCACGGTGGAACCGGTGCTCGGCCCGCGCACCCGCGCGGTGATGGCCGTGCACCAGGGCGGCATGCCGGCCGACATCCCGGCGCTGCGCGACCTGTGCGGTCCCCGAGGGATTCCGGTGGTCGAGGATGCGGCCTGCGCCGCCGGGTCGACCTGGCACGGTAGGCCGGTGGGTACCGGCGCGCTGCTGGCCGCTTGGTCGTTCCATCCGCGCAAGCTGGTCACCACCGGCGAGGGCGGCATGGTCAGCACGGACGATCCACAGTGGGCGGCCCGGCTCCGTCGGTTACGTGAGCACGGCATGGACGTGAGTGCGGCTGACCGGCACAGTTCCGGTGGCGCGACAGTCGAGCGTTACACCGAGACCGCGTTCAACTACCGGATGACCGACGTGCAGGCGGCGATCGGGCTGGTGCAACTCACCCGACTGGACGCCCAGGTGGCACGCCGCCGCGAGCTTGCCGCCCGCTACCGCGAGGCACTGTCGGATCTACCAGGACTTCGCACGGTGGTCGACCCGCCGGGCGGGGAGACGAACTACCAGTCGTTCTGGGTGGTCCTGCCCGAAGACTGTGACGCCGACCGGGACGACGTGCTGGCCGTGTTGGCCACCCGTGGCGTGTCGGCCCGGCGGGGGATCATGGCCGCACATCTGGAACCGGCCTATGCCGGCCACCCGCACCGACCGTTGCCGGTCACCGAGTACCTGACCCGCC
>DATCXL010000106.1:0-4433 GCA_036565825.1 Mycobacteriales bacterium | reverse complement strand
CGGCTCGACCTGCCGGGACCGGTGCCGGCGCAGCCCGACCCGCCCGTCCACGTCCACCGCGAACTGCACCCGGGTCCGCCAACCCAGCGGGCCGCCAGGCAGTTCCTCGACCGTCACCGCCACGTCGGTCGTTCCGGCGATCCGGGCGAGTTGCTCACGCACCACCGCCGCCTTGAGGCGGCGCTGGGCATCGGGGCTGACATGCTGGAAGTCACAGCCGCCGCATCGACCCGGACCGGCGTGTGCGCATGCCGGTGCCACCCGGTCGGGTGAGGGCTCCAGTACCCGCACGGCGTCGGCGCGAGCATAGGAACCGCCGGTGTCCTCGGTGACCTTGGCGATCACCCGCTCGCCGGGCAACGCGTGCCGGACGAAGATCACCCGTCCGTCGTACCGGGCAACGCAGTGTCCGCCGTGCGCGACCGGCCCAACCTCCAGTTCCAGTTCGTAACCGACCAGCGGGCCGGAACCTGTTGCCCTCTGCCGGGTACGCCGCCCAGCCGGCCGACGTCGTACCGTCACGGCCGGGGCTCGGGAGGTTGGCCCGGCGTCCTGGACCGCACCTGTGGACCGGCGTCGGTGCCCGGCCGCGTCGGGCCCGGCAGTTGCGATGCGGCGGGTGTCGAGTCCGACCCGACACCCGCCCGCGGTTCCTCGGACGGACGTAGGGGGTTGGTCCGGTTCATCCCTCGACGGGTGTCCCCGGCCCGGGCCCTCCGCCGTTCGTGCAGCCGACGGCCGGAGGACAGCAGTTGCCAGGGCACACTGGTCACCATCACACCCGGAGTGAACAGCAACCGTCCCTTGAGCCGCAGCGCACTCTGGTTGTGCAACAACTGCTCCCACCAGCGCCCTACGACATACTCGGGTATGAAGACGGTGACCAGGTCGCGTGGGCTCTCCCGACGGATCCGACGAACGTAGTCCAGTATCGGTCGGGTGACCTCCCGGAACGGGGACTCCAGCACGGTGAGCGGCACGGCCAGGTTGCGAGCCTCCCACTCGTCCTGCAACGCCCTGGTTTCGGCGTCGTCAACATTGACGGTCAGCGCGGTCAGTGAGTCCGGTCGAATGGCCCGGGCATAGGCCAACGCCCGGATGGTCGGTTTGTGCAGCCTTGAGACGAGCACCACGGCATGATTGCGGGACGGCAGGATGTCCTCGTCGCCGGTGGGGACGAGTTCGGCCGACACCCGGTCGTAGTGTCGGCGGATCCCGCCCATGGTTGCGAAGATCACCACCATCGCTGCGATGGCGATCCACGCACCGAGCAGGAACTTGGTGAGCAGCACGATCACCAGCACCGCGCCGGTCATGCACATCCCGAACGCGTTGATCGACTGTGAGCGACGCATCCGACGGCGGGCGACCGGATCACGCTCGGTCCGCAGCAGCCGGTTCCAGTGCCGGATCATGCCCGCCTGACTACAGGTGAAGGACACGAACACACCCACGATGTAGAGCTGGATCAACCTGGTCACGTCAGCGTCGAACGCCACGATCAGCACACCGGCGAAGGTGGACAGCAGGACGATCCCGTTGCTGAACGCGAGCTTGTCGCCCCTGGTGTGCAACTGGCGCGGCATGAACCGGTTCTGGGCCAGGATCGACCCGAGCACGGGGAAACCGTTGAACGCGGTGTTCGCGGCCAAGAACAGCACCAGCCCGGTGGCCACAGCCACCACGTAGAAGCCCAGGTGGAAGTTGCTGAACACCGCCTCGGCGACCTGGGCGACCACCGTCTTCTGCTGGTAGTCGGCGGGCGCGCCGATCAGGTCGGCCCTGCTACTGACCATCTTCACCCCGGTCACCAGGCCCAGGATCAGGATCCCCATGAACATGGTGACCGCGATCACGCCCATGAGCAGCAGTGTGGTCGCCGCGTTCTTACTCTTCGGCTTACGGAAAGCGGGCACGCCGTTGCTGATCGCCTCCACCCCGGTGAGCGCCGCCGACCCGTCCGAAAAGGAGCGAAGAAGCAAGAAGATCAGTGCGAATCCGGTGTAGGAGTGCTCGGCCCGCAACTCGAACGGCTCACTCTGCGCGGTCAGTTCGGCGCCCAGCGCCAGCCGGAGCAGCCCGTAGGCCACCATTGTCAGGATGGCGGCCATGAAGACATAGGTCGGGATCGCGAAGGCGGTACCTGACTCCCTGACCCCACGCATGTTCATCGCGGCGAGCACGACCACGATCGCGATCGCGATCGGCACCTGGTGTCCGACCAGCACCGGCACCGCCGACACCACGTTGGCAACCCCGGAGGAAACCGACACCGCCACCGTCAACACGTAGTCGACCATCAGCGCGCTGGCCACGACCTGGCCGAACCGCGGTCCGAGGTTGACCGTGGCCACCTCGAAGTCACCGCCGCCGCTCGGATAGGCGTGCACGTTCTGCCGGTAGGAGGCGACCACGGTGAGCATCACCACCGCGACCGCCAGCCCTATCCATGGAGCCGCCGCGTAGGCCGACAGCCCGGCCACCGACAGGGTAAGGAACATCGCCTCTGGCGCGTAGGCCACCGACGACAGGGCATCGCTGGCGAAGACAGGCAACGCGAGTCGCTTGGACAGGAGCGTCTCGCTCAACCGGTCGCTGCGTAGCGGCCGGCCGATCACGACCCGCTTGGTGAGGTTGGTCAACCAGGGCACGCGCGCGATAGTACGGGCCGAGACACCGTGGACGGTGCGGTCAGGTCGGTCTGTCTACCAAACGAGATGAGACGGCCCGTGGTGGTGTGACTCGTGCGACACGGGGCGTTGGGTCATGCTTTCGGTGGGAACGAACGGTCGCCAGACGGGACCCAGGCGCCGAACGCGCCTCAGTGGCGCCTGGTCGGCCGTGTAGCGTCCCCGCGATGAGATCCGGATCCACAGCGACAGGAGGGCGCCCCGCGTGCACATCGTGATCATGGGCTGCGGTCGGGTCGGTTCGAGCGTCGCGCGCAGCCTGGAACGTCTCGGCCACTCCGTCGCCATCATCGACAACAATCCGGCCGCGTTCCGTCGGCTCGGTCCGGAGTTCGGCGGCACCCAGGTCACCGGCGTCGGGTTCGCCCGGGAGACCCTCAGGGCCGCGGGCATCGAGCGGGCCGGCGCGTTCGCAGCGGTGAGCAGCGGCGACAACTCCAACATCATCGCCGCCAGGGTGGCCCGTGAGACGTTCGGCGTGGGCCACGTGGTCGCGCGTATCTACGACGCCAGGCGGGCCGCGGTGTACGAGCGGCTCGGCATCCCCACCGTGGCCACCGTGCCGTGGACCTCCGAGCGACTGTTGCGCGCGCTACTGGGCGACGGACACACCGAGGAGTGGCGCGACCCGTCCGGGCACACCGCCCTGATGCAGGTGATCGTGCACGAGGGCTGGATCGGGCATCCGGTCGCCGAGTTGGAGTCGGCCACCGGAGCCAGGGTGGCCTGTGTCCTCAGGTTCGGCGAGGGCCAACTTCCGGTCGCGTCCACGATGATCCAGAGCGGTGACAGCGTCTACATGCTGGTCACCGACGACATCTCCGAAGCCACCATCCAGATCGCCGGCGCCGCGCCGGAGGGGAGCCACTGATGCGGGTCGCCATTGCCGGGGCGGGGGCGGTCGGCCGGTCCATCGCCCAGGAGTTGGTGGACAACGACCACGAGGTCATGCTCATCGAGCGCGAGGAGCACAGCGTCCAGCCGGAGGCGGTGCCGCGGGCGGAGTGGGTACTGGCCGACGCCTGCGAACTGGCCTCGTTGGAGGAGGCCGGGCTCCAGCGGTGTGACGTGGTGATCGCGGCGACCGGTGACGACAAGGTCAACCTGGTCGTCGCCCTGCTGGCCAAGACCGAGTTCGCGGTGAACCGGGTGGTGGCCCGAATCAACGACCCACGCAACGAGTGGCTGTTCGACCAGGCATGGGGCGTGGACGTCGCCGTGTCCACCCCACGGGTGCTGGCCGCGCTGGTCGAGGAGGCGGTTTCCGTGGGCGACCTGGTGCGACTGATGACGTTCCGCCAGGGCGAGGCGAACCTGGTGGAGATCACCCTGCCACCGGATGCCCCGTTCGCCGGGCGCCCGGTCCGGGACATATCACTGCCCCGCGACGCCGCACTGGTGGCGGTGCTGCGCGGGGGGCGGGTGATCGTGCCCAGTCCCGAGGAGCCGCTCGAGGCCGGCGACGAGATGCTGTTCGTGGCCGCCCCCGAGGTCGAGCAGGACATCCGGTCGCTACTGCGCGGCAACCTCGCCTGAACCGATGCTCGCGGCCCCGATGTGAGCTGCCACCGGGACCGACGGTACGTGCCGTCAGGGGTGCGACCGACACACCTCGGGATGGGTGCGCCTCATCGGGTTTCGGCGGATTCGGTCGCCCCCGACCCTGTCGCGTCGGCCGCGTCGGTGGTTTGGATGGGTTCGGTAGTGGGCTCGGCGAGCCCGGTGGATCCGCTGGGTTCGGCC
>DATCXL010000075.1:0-2301 GCA_036565825.1 Mycobacteriales bacterium | reverse complement strand
CGCACCCCGTAGAGCATCTGGAACTCATAGCTGCCCTTCTTCCGGCCGTGCCACCGCGCCCGCTCGTCGGCGATCGCGATCAGTCTGGGGTCGTGGGTGGCCACCATCGGGTACCCCTCGCCGGCCATCAGCACGTTCAGGCACCGGACATAGGACCGGTCCACCTCGGCCCTGCTCTGGTAGGCGACCTCCGCCGGTTCCTGGTAGGCGCCCTTGCACAACCGTACCCGCGAGCCGGCGTGGGCCAGTTCTCGGCAGTCGTCCTCGGTCCGGTGCAGGTACGCCTGGAGCACCGCGCCGGTGGTGGGGAAGTCGGCCCGCAGTTCACGCAGCACCCGCAGGGTGGAGTCGGTGGTGGTGTGCGCCTCCATGTCCAGGGTGACCGTGGTGCCGACCCGCTCGGCCGCGGCGCACACCTCCCGGGCGTGTTCGAGCGCCATCCGTTCGTCCAACATCTGTCCCACCGCGGACAGCTTCACGCTGACCTCGGCTCCACCGGTCAGCCCGTCGTCGCCGAGTCGCTGGAGCAGGGTGATGTACGCCTTGGCCGTCGCGGCGGCCTGGGCCGGTTCGGTGGTGTCCTCACCGAGGTGGTCCAGGCTCACCCGCAGGCCACCGGCGGTGAGCCCGTAGGTGACCCGCACCGCGTCGTCCACGCTCTCGCCGGCGACATACCGACGCACCACGCTTCGACTCAACGGTGCGGTGGCGACAAGGTCCTTCACCCGCCCGTTACGGGCGGCAGCCAGGATTACCGAACGCAGCATGCCTAGAGGCTACGACGAACCGGGCGAACCGTCGGCCCGACCCCGTGCCGGCCGAGGCCTCAACCATTGCGGGCAGCAGCGGCCAGGTGTAGTCGGGTGAACGCCAGCGCCTCGGCCAGGTCGTACTCGCGTTCCTCCCGGTTGACGGCCCGACGGGTGTTTATCTCCACGATCACCGATCCGTCGAATCGCTGTGCGGCCAGCGACTCCAGTACCTGCGCGCACGGCTGGGTGCCGCGCCCGGGCACCAGATGCTCGTCTCTGGCCTGGCCGGTGCCGTCGGCCAGGTGCAGGTGGCGCAGCCGGTCACCCATGGCACCGACGATTCCGAGCGGGTCGGACCGGGACACCGCGGTGTGGGACAGGTCCAGGGTGAGATGCGGGTAGTCCTCGTCGACCGGGTCCCAGTGTGGGGAGTACACCGACACCTCGGTGCCACGGAACCGCAGCGGGAACATGTTCTCCACGCAGAACCGTACGTCGGTCTGTTCGGCCATCCTGGCGATCCCCTCGCCGAACCTGCGCGCGTAGTCGCGCTGCCAGCGGAACGGGGGGTGTACGACGACCGTGGACGCGCCCAGCGCCTCGGCCGCAGCCCGCCCCCGACGCAGCTTCTCCCACGGGTCGGTGGTCCACACGCCCTGGGTCACCACCAGGCATGGTGCGTGGATGGCCAGCACCGGGACACCGTGGTGGTCGGACAGTCGACGCAGCGCGGTGGGATCCTGACTGACCGGGTCGTTCCAGACCATGATCTCGATCCCGTCGTAACCGAGCCGGGCGGCCAGGGCGAACGCCGCGGCGGTCGACTCCGGGTACACCGACGCGGTGGACAGGCCAACCTTCGCCTTCGGGATCGAGACGGTGTCGGGTCCGGTCGGGTTCGACCCGTTCACCGGGTTGTCGTGATCACCACGATCGTCCGGGTCACCGTCGGTCGACCCGGATGCCGGCACCTCGGGAGCACCCACGCCTTCACAGGCTACGCCGACCGGATCCCCCTGACGGCCGGGCGGGCGCCCGGTCGGCCCCGGCGAACCACCACCCGGGCACCGGTGGGGTGTGTGACGGTTGGCTCTTCGCGGGAAACCCGCACCGGGAACCGGTTCCAGGTGGGGGTTTTCGCGCGAAAACCCCTACGCGTGCATGTGGTCATCGTGGGATGACACAGGTTGACCCAGGTTGACGATCGCCAACCTCGCAGGCACGATGGGGCCCGAGGCCGGCCGGTCTGCGGACGCGGTCGGAAGTGAGCCTGGGAAGTTCCCGCCGGACGACGGGGTCCCAGGCTCGCGGCTTTTTCCGGGTGCCCCCGTGAAGTCCACAGGACCAGCCCAGGTCTGGTGCGCACTCCCCCAGAACCGAGCCAACCCGCTCCACGAACGCGGGTCAGCGGGCGTTGGAGCGTCAGCCGAGCAGGCGGTCGAACTCGCCGGCCTTGGCGCCGGCGAGGAAGGCTTCCCATTCGTGGTGGGTGTACCACTGGGGAGCGTCGGTGGGGTGTTTGGAGTCTCGGATGCCGATCATGCCTGTT
>DATCXL010000072.1:0-7337 GCA_036565825.1 Mycobacteriales bacterium | reverse complement strand
CGTCTGGGCCACCGGGTGCGTCGGGGTCGCCGGTCGGGCGACCTTCGGTCGGTTTCGCCAACGAGACATCGGTCTGGTCTGCGGTGTCCGCACCGGCCACCGGGCCGGACACCGGGTTCGCACCGTCCGTGCCGTCGACGGCACTCACCGCGTCGATGAGGATCTGCCCGATCAGGTCGTACTGCCGGGCCGGGATCGCCACCTCGAACTCGGAGTCGGTCGGCTGGTAGAGCTTGGGCGCGCGACCGGGGCTCTTCGGCGCTCCCTCGGGCCGCCCGTAGTGCGAACGCAGCAGGCCGGAGCGGGTCAGTTTGTCCAGGTGGAAGGCGGCCAGCCGACGCGAGATCCCGACGTACTCGGCGGCCTCGTCCCGGCTCACCGGGCGGGCCTGGGCGCGGATGAAGTCGTACAACCGGCGCCGCAGCGTGTCCGACAGCGCTGCGACCGCTCCGATGCTTTCCGCACGCCGGCTCACAAGCCGACCCTAGCACCCCATTGAATCACCAAAAGTTATGTTCGTATCAGACGCGCCCCCGCGTGCCATGTACTGTTACGACAACGGTCTTTGGTCAAACAGTGGTGGCACGGGCGAGGAGCGACGGTGGATGAGCTGACACAGGCCAAACACCCGGTGACCCAGTTGGCGGGGTGGTACGGCCATCCCCTGCACCCCGCGCTGGTCTCGATCCCGATCGGCGCATGGGTTGCCAGTGTCGCCTTCGACGTGGCCTCCCACCTCACCAGCGACACGGCGTTCCTGGTCCCTGGCGCAACATGGTTGCTCGTGATCGGACTGGCCGGCGCGGCGGCCGCCGGGATGATCGGCTTCCTCGACCTGTTCGCCATCCCGACCGGCACCAGGGCGTTCCGCACCGGGCTGCTGCACATGACGCTCACCCTGGTGGCGTCCACGCTGTTCGGGGTGGGCGCGCTGCTCCGCCGCGGCGCCAGCGTCACCGAGCCGACCAGCTTCGGCCTACTGGCGCTGTCGGTGCTGGGCCTGCTGATCCTGCTGGGTGGCGGTTTCCTCGGCGGCGAGTTGGCGTTCCGGTACGGCGTCCGGGTCGCCGAGGAACGTCACCAGGCCGAGGGCTACCTGCCGCCCAACTCACGTCACGCGCCCAGCCAGGACGGCCCGGGCAGCGTGTCCACCTCCCACCCGCACCAAGAAGGAGATTGACATGACGATTGCCGCCCTCGTGTCCTGGGTGGTCGCCGCCCTCGGCGGGTTCTATCTGCTCGGCACCTGGCTACAGAAGGGTGGGCTGCGTCAGCAGCGCGGCGGAGCCAGCAGGTTCCCGGCGCCGCTGGTGTTCGGACACTTTCTGCTCGCCGCGGTCGGGCTGGTGGTCTGGCTGGTCTTCGCGTTCAACTCCAGCGCCGGTACGGCCTGGACCGCCTTCGTGATCATCCTGGTGACCGCACTGCTGGGCTTCACCCTGTTCTTCCGCTGGCTGGGCGGCCGCAAGGCTGCCGGGAACGGTGAGAAGGCCGCCGAGCAGCAGTTCCCCCTCGCCGCAGTGCTGGCCCACGGCGCGATCGCCGCGCTCACCCTGGTGCTGGTCCTGGTCGCGGCGGCGGGCGCCTGAGCGGAGGTCCACCGCACGCGACGCTCATCCCTCCTACCCAACCATCACCCAGTCGGTGCCCGCCGGGGCCTGCACTTCCCGGCGGGCATTTTCGTGTATCTCGCCTGGGCCTACTCCGACTCCGGTCGGGCCCGGTCGGGCCCCGGTCGGAACGTCGAACCCCACCGGACCTGAGGGCGGCGCGACAGATCTGCTCGGGCGGCAGCGGGCCACGAGGTGAACGAGGCCTGAGGTCAGTCGGATTGGCGGTTTCACGCCGAAACTGAGCCTGTGACCGACTGGATACGTGGTCGACTCTGTGACATGCCGCACGCGCCGCATGAAATGGCCGACCAGTCACATGGTCTCCGCGGCCGCCACCGCGACCAGCGATGCCGCCGGTTCGAAGACGCTCACCTCCGGCGGGGTTCCCGACCAGGGCTCCCACCTGAATTCCCGGGCCACCCACAGTGCGAACGGTGCGGCACCCGGCCGTCGAAAATCCTGCACAGTCCGTCGCGGCGGCGTCGCGGCGAACTGCCGGCGTACCCGGACCGCGTACCGAACCGCACTCCGCTCGCGCACGGAAGGAGACCGAAATGAATGTGGTGGCCCTGGTGTGTTGGGTGGCCGCCGCCCTCGGTGGCTTCTACCTGCTTGCCACCTGGTTGCAGTCCGGTGGCATGCGACAACAACACCACGGGCCCACCAGGTTCCCGGCGGTGTTGGTCTTCGGGCACTTCCTGCTCGCCGCCGCCGGCATGCTGGTCTGGCTGGTGTACCTGTTCGACGGACAGCGGAGCACCGCCATGATCGCGTTCGCGCTCATCGCGGTCACCGCTCTGCTCGGCTTCGTGATGTTCGCCCGCTGGTTGCCCGACCAGATCGGGTCGGTGGCCCTGGCCAGGTCGGTCACGTCGAACGATGACACCGGGCGCGCCGGGGGTGCCGAGGAGTTGCCCGCCGAACAGACCTTCCCGCTGGCCTCGGTCGTCGGGCACGGCGCCCTCGCCGCGGTCACCCTGGCGCTGGTGCTGGTCATCGCCCTGAACTCCTGACCGCGACGTGCACGGGACCGGCCGGGTACGACCCAGTCCCTCGGTCATCGCGACCGGAACGTGGAACCACGCCGGTGCGCGCCGGTGGCGGTCAGCCCCGTTGCCAGCGCAGGCCGAGCGCGCGCACCGCCGGATCGTCCGACTCGGTCACCGCCTGCCAGGACGGCGTGCCATCGCCCCCGTCCAACCGGTGCAGGTCGGCGAGTAGTTCCTGCGGCGGGTCGAACCAGCCTGCCGTCAAGGATCCGGCGGCAGGATCGCCAAGGAGGTCCACATCCACCCAGTCGTGACCGTCAGACGGGACCACGTCCAACTCCAGTCTGGCCGGAAACAACGAGACGTCCATGCCCACCGACGACTCCGGTCCGGAGTCGAACCCGAAGTCTCCGGCGTCGACGGCACCACCGACCGCGATGCCGGTGGGATGCGGTTGGAACATCGACTCGCGCGGGCTGGCAACCCCCTCGAACCGGTGCTCGACGTCGTCTGCGGAGTCGGTGGACCAGTCTGGTCCGGCCATCTGCCAGCGGTCGGTCGCGGCGTGATCAACGGACGGGTCATCCGACGGCGGGTCATCCGACAGCAGGTCCGACGGCGGGTCCGACGGCAGATGGTGCGGCCAGACCGGCCCGTACCGGCCGCCGTCCGGGTGGCCGGCCATGTCATCGGCCACATCATCGGTGACGTGGTCGGCCAGCGCATCGGACCCCACCGGGTCGTGCTGGTCGAGAAACGGGTCTGTCAACCAGCCGAACTCGTCGGTCACCGCGCCCCCTGCCCCGGCGCGGCACCGGGCCGGCCGAACGTTCCCGGAACGATGGCTCCACCGGCCAGTCGGGCCAGCGTGGCCACCGATCCACTCCGGTTCGCAGTCGCTGCCTGAAGTCTGGGCAACAGGTCGTCGAGCCGCTCGATCGATTCGCGGGTCAGCGCCAGACTCGCCCCGACCTGTTCGCGCCGCCGGGTGCGGGCCTGTTCGTCCATCCGCACCGCCTCGTCGATCTGACTGATCTGCCGGTCCAGTTGTTCCACCCGGCGGGTGATCGCCTGGTCCAACGCCAGTGTCAATGACCGTTCGGCATCGACGAACTGCCCGGCCACCTCGCTCTCCAACGTGGCCCGCACCTCGGCGATCGCCTCGGCGACCCAGGTCCGGTAGTGGTTGCGGTCCGCCACCTGTCTGCGCAGCGTCACCATCCACCGGGTGGCCAGTACACCCAGGCCAAGCGAGATCGGCGCGAACACCAACGCCGGCACGGCCAGGCCCAGCATGGCCGGCACGAAGGCGATCAGCCGTCCGGCGCCCAGCCCGCTGGCGATTCCGCCCACCAGCACCAGCCGGTCCTCCACGGTGGCCTCCCGTCGGTCCGGACCGGCGACCGGACCGACCAGCGCCGGGCTGTGCGCGAACCCGCGGTACACCTCGGCCAACTCCTCGGCGCCGAACAACCCCCGCATCGCCGAGTCGGTCACTCGACGCAGCCGATCGAGCATCCGTTCGAACAACCGCAGGGTCAGCGCGTGCACCGTCGCGTCCAGTTCGACCGGCAACCGGTCGTACGCCGCTCGGTCGGCGCGGTCCAGGCTGGACCGCCAGTAGTGTGACTGGTCCAGGATCTCTCGGCGCAGGTCGTGCAGGGTGTCGATGCGGGCGCGGGATATCTCGGCCCGTAACCGCAGTTGCCAACCGCGGCCGTCGGTGCGACGGGCCAGGGCCAGCCGTTCCCGGCGCTCCCCCAGTTCCTCGACCCGGCCGGGATCCGGATCGACCGCTGCCAGGTCAGCGGCCAGACCGTGTTCCAGTCCGGCCATTCTCGAACGGACCGCGCGCAACACGTTCGCCTGGTGCAGCGCCGACGCCTTGGCCGCCACCCTGGTCTGCAACACCAGCCGCAGGTTGACCAACCGCGACCCGGTGCGCAGCGTCGCGGTCAACTCACCGACCGGCATGGCACCGGCCTGTTCGAACAGCCGCGCCGACACCGGCACGATCTCGGCGTCGGCGAACCGTGGCGCGTACCGACGGAGCAGTTCCCGGTCGTCGGCCACGATCTGCCGCCAGCCGCGGTGGGCGTCGATCTTCGTCACCGCGAAGACGACCAGGTCGACCGACTCGCTGGCCGCGGCCAGAAACTCCAACTCCGGCGCGGTGAACGGCGCCGACGCGTCCACCACGAACAGCAGTGCGGTCGCACCCCGCGCCGCGGCCAACGCGATCTGCTCGTGTGCGGCGGTCAACCCACCCAGTCCGGGGGTGTCCACCAGGGTGAGGCTGGCCAGCAACGGCGAGGGGCAGTCCACCTCGATCATGCGGGGTGCGGCCTGGCCGGCCGGCAGGTTGCCCGGCGCGGTGGACCAGTCCCGCAACCGGTCCACCGGGATGGACACGGGCACGCGTGCCCCGGGCGGCAGGGCCCGTGCGGCAGGCCGCTCACCGCGCCGGAAGACCAGGTATGCGCTGGTCGTGGCGGTCGGATCCACCGGGGACAGGCCCGGGGCGTCCAGCAACGCGTTCACCAGCGAGCTCTTCCCGCACCCGGTCTGTCCGACCAGCACGACGGTTGGGCGGTCCGGCTGTGCCCGGCGCACCTGTTCCACCCAACCCACGTCATCGGGCGAGAGCCTGCGGAGCAGGGTCAGCGCGGCCTCGGCCGCCTGGATGGCTGGTTCCAGGCCCTCGCCGGGGCGGAGCCCCGGCTCGCTGTGTTCACCCGTCGATCCCGGCCGCGGGCCTCCCACCGCGATCACCGTGCGCCCGGGTGCGGATCGGGGCCCAGCCGCTGCCAGAGCAGGAAGAAGCCGCGGTGCACCTCGTGGGCGACCCGACTCTGCGCCGGGGTGGATCCGGCCGTGGCGAACGACCGCCACCGGACCGCCCGGTCCAGGGCGAGCTGGCGCAGCGTGCCGGGATCGGCGTCCTGCACGCCGAGTTGGCGAGCTGGCTCGTCCGAACCGACCAGAAGGGACAGTTCACCGGACAGGTCGTCGGGCAGCGACACGGTGCCCGAGGCGACCAGTGACGCCGCCTCGAACAACCGGAGTTGGTGTGCCGCAGGTCGCGCCAACAGGCCCTCCACCGCGTCCCGGATGCGCAGCCGGTCGACCGGAACCGGCGCCCGTGCGGCCACCTCGTCCAGGGCGGCCAGCGCCACGCCGGCCTTGATGCCGTCCGCCCGCCGACCGAAGACGCCCTCGACAACGTCCCGCACCACCGGGAAGCCAGACAATCCGACCAGGGCCCGACGCAGTTCGCCGGCGGTCAGGGTGGGCCGGTCCAGGATCAACCCGACCGCGCGTCGGACACCGTAGAGGTCCAGTCGCTCCAGTAACCGGGCCCGGGCCGCCACCGGCACCGGGATCTCCGGTCGCACGAACAGGTCCGTGGAGTAGAACAGCAGGTCCCGCCGGGGCGGGTCCAGCGCGGCGATCTGGCGTAACACGTCGGCATCGGCCTGGGTCAGGCAACCGGTCTCGGTCGTTTCGGCGACCAGGCCGGCCAACGGCAACACATCGAACACCCGGTGCCGCAGTGCCGTCGCGGCGGCGGCGGCCAGGCCGCGGGCCGCGACCATCGGATCGGCCGCCATCGGATCAACCGCTGTTGGGTCCGTACCGGATCCGGCCACCACCTGGTCGGCCCTGTTGAGCACCGCGACCGCGTTGGCCGGCCCACCGGCTCGTGGCACGGACCGGGCGTGGAACGCCGACAGCGCCTGCGCGTCGTCGGCCCGGGCGGCCTGGGTCAGCACGAACAGCACCGCCTCGGCCTGGGCGAGGGCGGCTCGCGACCCGGCGTCCAGCCCGGACTGGTCGAACCGGCCGGGTTGGTGGTCACCGGTGCCGGCGTCGGCGGAGTCGGTGTCCGGGCCGAACGGCAACGCACCGCCGGCGGCACCGAGCAGTACCTCGGTGCGACGGGAGGTGGCCCGGTCCAGGGAACCGAGTCCAGGAGTGTCGATCACGGTCATCGACCGCAGCATCGCACTGGTCAGGAACGCGTCGAGGTAGGCGACCCGGCCCGGGTCGACACCCAGGTCGCGGGGCACCAGTCCCTCGCCGTCATAGGGCACGGTGATCTGGCCACCGTCGGCACACACCACCTCGACCCGGTCCACCGTGCCGTACCGGAACCGGGTCACCAGCCGGGTGCACTCCCGCACGTCGGTGGGTGCGACCCGGCGACCGATCAGCGCGTTGACCACGGTGGACTTGCCGGACCCGATCCGCCCGGCCACCACCAACCGCAACGGGCCGGACAGTTGGCCTGCGACACGTGTCACCCGGTCGGCCGACACCGGAGTCAGTCCCGGACGCAGTTGCTGGCACAACGCCACAACCGCCGCGCACAGTGCCCCACTCATCGGGCGTCTCCGCAGCGGTGGCCGACCGAGAGCGCGCACACCGGTACCACCTCCTGCCGCCCGAACGCCTGCGGACCGCACATTACGTTCGGTCTGGTGTCGATCGCCTCCCCAGATCGTGCCAGGTGCGGCATGGAGGCTACTTACGGTGAGGTTTATTCTCGATCGGTGATTGTCGGGCGCGACGAGGAGCTTGTCGCGCTCGCGTCGGCACTGGACCGACCCGGGCTGTCGGTGGTCACCGGCGGACCAGGCGCGGGTAAGACGGCACTGGTCAGGCATGCCGCGGACCGGGCCGGCCGGCCGGTGCTGACGGCGGGCGCCCTGTCCAGCCTTCGGTATGTACCGGC
>DATCXL010000064.1:0-2378 GCA_036565825.1 Mycobacteriales bacterium | reverse complement strand
AACAGGCCCGGGTGGAGGCGGCGGAGGCCGAGCGGGTGGCGTTCGACCGGTGGCAGGACGCCTACGGCGCCTACGAGGTGGCCCGTGACGAGGCCGCTGCGGCGTGGTCGGCGTGGACGCGGGCGGTGGCGTGATGGCGGTGGTTCCCGGCCGGACAGGGCTGCGCCCGGTGCCCGGTCGGGACTCCATCCGGTCCCTTGACGACCTGGTGACGGAAGGAGTGGCCGTGAGGGTGGGACGCGTCCGGCGCGCCGAGTTCGAGGGCCTGGCGGCGGCCGGGTGGGACGTGGTGACCGTGTCCCTGCTCGACCGTTTGCGTACCAGGTTGCGGGGGTGGTCGCGGTGAGTCGAGAGGTTCGCTGGTTGGCCCGGGAGTTGCGTCCGTTGCCGCGCCGGCACCGGTGGCCGTGGCCGGTCCGGCTGCTGGGTTGGGTGGTCCGGCACGTCCCGGAGATCGCCGTCGTGGTCCTGGTGGTTCTGCTGGTGCGTGCCTGCGTGCACCGGGTCGGTCCGGTGTGGACCGGGACCGGGGCCGGGCTACTCGCCCTCGGCACGGTGGCGTGGGACCGGTCGCGACGCTGGGTACTCGCCGGGCTGGGGTGTCTGGTCACCCGCTACCGGCTCCGCACAGCCCTTCGTGAACTGCGGTTGTCGGCGCGGTCGGGTCGACTGCCCGGGGTGTTGTGGATGTGCCCGACCCCGGTCGGGGAACGGGTGTGGTTGTTGTGTCCGGTGGGGGTGTCGGCTGAGGACATCGCTGATGAGACCGACCGGATCCGCTCGGCCTGCTACGCCCGGGATGTGCGGGTGGTCCGTGACCCGCGTTGGTCGGCGCTGGTGAGCGTGGAGGTGATCCGCCGCGACCCGCTCGCCTCCTCGGCGGCTATCCGTACCCCGCTGGTTGATGTTCTCGACGCTGTGCCGTTGCCTCGGCAGGAGGTGGCCGGCCGTGGGTGACCTGTCGATCTTTCAGCCGGTGTTCCTCGGCGTGGATGAACGCGGCCGACCAGTCACTGTGTCCCTGGATGGTCGGAACCTGCTCATCGGTGGGGAACCCGGTGCGGGTAAGTCGGTGGCGTTGAACCTGATCGTCGCCCACGCCGCCCTGTCCCCGGACTGCCGGCTGGTCCTGGTCGACGGCAAGCGCGTCGAACTCGGCCCCTGGCGGGCCTGCGCCGAGCAGTTCATCGGCCCGTCCATCACCGACGCCATCGACCTACTCACCCACCTCCAGACCGAGATGGACACCCGCTACGACCTGCTACTCGACCTAGGCAGGCGGAAGGTCACCGCCGAGACCGGCCAACCGGTCGTCCTGGTCGTCTTCGACGAGTTGGCGTACTTCTCCGCCACGGTCGGCGACAGTAAGCAGCAGAAGCACTTCGTGACCCTGGTCCGCGACCTGGTCGCCCGCGGAAGGGCCGCCGGAGTCATCGTCGTGGCCGCGACGCAACGACCCTCGGCGGACATCATCCCCACCTCGCTGCGGGACCTGTTCGGGTACCGGTGGGCGTTCCGTTGCACGACCGACTCCAGTTCCGATGTCATCCTCGGCCACGGCTGGGCCAACCAGGGCTATTCCGCAGCCGGGATCAACCCCACCGCCCGGGGAGTCGGCTGGTTGATCGCCGAAGGCGGCATCCCACGGCGGATGAAGACCGCCTACCTGTCGGACACCCAGGTACACGCCCTCGCCCACCACGCCACACGACTCCGACACCACGTTCGGGGTGATGCGGCGTGACCAGGCGGCGTGACCTCACCCTCACCCCGGCTCTGGTCTGCCCGAGGACCGGATACCTCCTCTCGCACGAGTGGGTGCCCGGCGACGCCGCTGACCTGATCGTCTATGGCCAGCCTGACCACGGGCTGACTGTCCGACTCGGACGGTGCAGGCGTTGCCTCGTCCCTCTCCTCGCCCTGGACCCGTACTACGACGACCGGAACCCGACCAACCCGCTCTACGAAATCCCCGGGGCCGTCCTGTGACCACCGCGACCCTGTCCCGCCCAGACCCAGCCACGGTGGATGCCATCGTGGCCCGGGCCGGACGGCCGGACTTCGACCGGTGGGCCGAACAAGTCACCCGCTGCGGATACTGCACCCGCCCCGTCCGGTTGCGCGGCACAGTCACCCGCACCGCCGCCGACGGCCGCCGCTCCACCTATTCGACGAACGACGAGCCGGACCGGACACTGTTGATCCGGTGCGGGAACCGGCGGGCGTCGGTCTGCCCGTCGTGCTCCTACGAATACGCCGGGGACATGTGGCAGCTCCTCTACGCCGGCGCCGCCGGCGGACGCAAAGGCGTCCCCGACTCGATCCGCGCCCACCCGCTCGTCTTCGCCACGTTGACCGCCCCCGGATTCGGACCCGTC
>DATCXL010000022.1:0-3539 GCA_036565825.1 Mycobacteriales bacterium | reverse complement strand
CATGTCGGGTGACGGTGTGGTGCCGACCAGCGTGCCGTCGCGGTAGAGGCTGATGGAGCCGCTGTCCGCCGTCGACACCGGGAGCAGCGGGCGCCCGGCCGCGTCGCCGAACATCGGCAGCATCACGTCGATCGCGCCACCAAGCCGCCCTGCCCAGGGCCGTTGCTTCGGTGCGCTGCCGAGCATGCCGAGCAGGCTGGGCCCGGCCACCGCCTTGTTCCAGGAGACGTGGTCACGGCTCCCCGCCCGCAGCGAGACGGTGTCGGTGGCAAGGTCCGCCGGGCCGGACTCCTCCATGAGCTGCCAGGTGCCAGGCGTGAAGTACTCGGTGCGTTCCCGGGCTGGACCGACCGGCAGGAACAGGCCGACGCCGACCATTCGTCCCATGAATTCCTGGAATGCCACCACCCCGTGCGCGCGTCCGCTGGGGAAGTCCGTCGCGTTGTCGTGGTAGGAGGTCTCGACCGCGGCCAGGTCCGCGGTCCGCGGCCGGTGGACCGGCGCCTGGGTGATCGCACCCGCGACCGTGTAGGCCAGTTCGTACCGGTGCTGCGGGGACGTTCGGTTCACATAGGACACCGAGGTCTCACCGGCCCTGACCAGGGCGAGGAACCGCTGCGCGGTCTGGCCGATACCGATCATCATCGGCAGCGCCGGCCGAGGCGGTTCGGACTTGCCGCCCAGCGCCGCCGAACTGGTCGGCTGGCCCGGGGGGACCGCCAACACCATGCGGGCGCCGGCATCCTTGATCGCCTGGGTGCGGGCCACCAGGTCGGACAGGCCCAGCCCGGCGGGAATCTCGACCACCACCAGCTTGCCGGCCGCATCGATGTGGGCCACGTCCTCGGCGGTACCCGCCCCGCCGTACACCGCCGGAACCGTGGCCTGTTCGTCGTGTGCCGGTTGCTGGTCGAACCAGTCGGCGCGCACCTCGAAGGTCTGCTCGCCGTGCGCGAACAGTTCGAGCAGTGGCTCGTTCGCCCGGCGGATCTGGGCGAAGCCGAAGTCCGGGGAGCTGGTGCCTGGGACGGTGCCCGCGTAGATGTCGCTGAACCGCGGATCCACGGCACTGAACACCGCGTAGGTGCACTCGCACTGGGCCACCCTGCTGAGCAGCTCGATGCGGTGCACCCCACCGCGGGCGGCCGGGTTGTCCGGCCTGACCGACGCCGGCCTGCCGTCCCTGGCGTCCAGGGTCAGCGTGGTGTCGTGGTCGAGGGTCAGGCCAGGCCGTGAGATGAAGCTGTACGTGGGGTCGTACCCGGTGTGCTCGTCCTCGATCACGCCGTGCACGACGTACCGGCCGCGCGGCAGGCGGAACGGCTGTCCGGCCGTCGGGAAGTAGACGCCCCCGTCGTCGGTATTGACGACGATCACGCTGGCGTAGTTGACCGGTGGTGGTACCGCGCCGTGCCGGTTGACCAGGTGGACGGTGAGGTCGTACTTCTCCTCCTCCTGGTACACCGACAGCGCCGTGCGGGTGGTCACCGTCGCTTCGGCGTTGCGGCCGGTCAGGATGCCCCGGTAGTTGCCGGGGTGGCCGTCGACCGCGGTCAGCGTCACCCGCACCGACGCGTCGCCGCCAGCCGGGACGGTGACGGTGTCGCCCGACAGCGCGAGCAGGCCGGCCGGGGCGGGCTGCCCGTCGCCGTCGGTCAGCGTCGCGGACACCGACAGGGTGACTGGCGTGTCGCCGTCGTTGTGCCAGGTGACCGTCCGCGTCGCCGACGCCCCCTGGTTCGGCCAGGCGAAGTAGGTCGAGCTGCTGCCGGTGGCGGTGACCGGCTGGCTGGTCGCCCGGGCCACGTCCACCCGCCCGGTTCCGGTGGTGAACGGGCCGACGCCGGGAAGCTCCACGGCGGTGCTCATCAGCGCGGCCTTCAGCCTTGGCCCTGCCCAGTCGGTGTGCTGCTGGGCGAGCAGCGCCGCGGAGCCGGCCACGTGTGGCGCGGCCATCGACGTGCCGTTCAGCCGCTGGTAGTGGTCGCCGACCGGCTCACCGGTCGGCGGGACGCCGGACGCCCGGGCGGCCACGATTCCCGCGCCGGGTGCGGCCAGGTCGGGTTTGGCGGCACCGTCGCGGAAGCGGGGGCCACGACTGGAGAAGTCGGACGGATGGTCGCTCCTGTCCACGCTGGCCACAGCCAGCGCCGCGTCCGCGGCGGCCGGTGAGGATACCGACTCGTCCGCGCCGACGTTACCCGCGGAGATCACGAACAGCGTTCCGTACTCGGCGGTGAGCGTGTTCACCGCCATCGACAGCGGGTCGTTGCCGTCGGTGGCGTCGCCGCCCAGGCTCATGTTGACGACCTGGGCGCCGCTGCTCGCCGCCCACTGCATCCCGGCGAGGATCGTGTCGAAGGACCCGTGGCCGGTCGCGTCGAGCACCTTGCCGATCTCCAGGGTGGCGTCTGGGGCGACCCCCCTGTATACGCCGTCCGAGGCCGCACCCGACCCGGCGATGATCGAGGCGACGTGCGTGCCGTGCCCGACGGGGTCCTCGACGGTGCCGCTGCCGGTGAAGTCCCGGGTCGCGCCGATCGCGTCGGCCAGGTCCGGATGGTGGGTGTCCACGCCCGTGTCCAGTACGGCCACGGTGACGCCGGTGCCGGTCAGGTCCTTCGCCCAGGCGGCGGGCGCACCGATCTGCGGCACGCTCTGGTCCAGGCTGGCGTGGACCGTGCCGTCCAGCCACACGTTCAGGATGCCGCCGGTGAGCTGCCGGCCACCCGTCAGGGTCTGCGAGCCGGTACCGGCCGGGGCCGCCGTGGTGAGCGACCGGGCCCAGAACCGGGTCGCGGCGGACTTGTTCTCCTCCAGCGCGGCCATGTGCACGCCCGGCAGCGCCCGCCGCACCGATGCCCCGGCGGGGGCGCTCGGATGCGCCGCCCGGCGCGCGTCGGCATACCGCACCAGCAGCGGGACGGTGTCGGTGTGCGCGTCGTCGAAGCCCTGCCGGAGCAGTCCGGTGACGTTGAACAACTGCTCGTCGACGGTCCCGTCCCGTACCAGCGTTGCCGCGTCGGTGGGCAGTACGTACTGGTCGCCGTCCCGGGTGAACTGGATGAACTGTGTCAGGGTCGGACGCGGCGCCGGATCAACGGTCAGCTCGGTGTGGCCGCCGGCGGTGTACACGAGCACGCGGTCGCCGGTGATCAACGTGACCCAGGCTCCCGTGCCGGTCGCGGTGGTCGCGGTTGTCGCGGTGACCGGCGGGTGGGCCTCACGTGGGTCAGCGGCAGCCGGACCGGTGGCAAGCGTGACGGTCAGCGCCGACGCGGTAACCGCGGCCAGCACGCCGACCAGTCTGGTTCGTCTCCTCATCAATCTCCCTGTCCCGGTGGGTCACAACAGGCACGGCCCGGTGGGTCACCGGCGCGCGGTGGCGTGATCGCACCGTGGGATTGCCCGGGCCGAGGCGGCGGTCTGCCGCTCACCTGGTTGTTGACCGAACCCACCCGTCGGGTTCCGACCGCGGTCACCGCGGGGTCGGACGAACCCGGCTGGTCCAGCGTGGTGGGGGAGGGACAGGAAACGGC
>DATCXL010000076.1:0-6112 GCA_036565825.1 Mycobacteriales bacterium | reverse complement strand
CCGGACCGGTCAAGGAATCTCCTGGGGGTCTGGGAGGTTTGCGGTGGCGGTACCGCGGCGGGGATCACCGCGGTCGTCAGGAACAATCGTCTCAGGGTCCGGGGCACACCATGCCACCGCGGTGCCCATCTCGTGAAGACTCAGGAGCGTTGACCTCAGTGACCGAGAATTTGCGCCTCATGGCAGTTCACGCGCACCCCGACGACGAGTCCAGCAAGGGCGCGGCCACCATGGCCAAGTATGCCGCCGAGGGGGTGGACGTGCTCGTGGCGACCTGCACCGGCGGGGAACGCGGCTCGATCCTGAACCCGGCGATGGAACGGCCGGAGGTCGCCGAGCGGCTCGCCGAGGTCCGCGCCGAGGAGATGGCGCGGGCCAGGCAGATACTCGGCGTGCGCCAGGAGTGGTTGGGTTTCGTCGACTCCGGGCTGCCCGAGGGCGACCCGCTGCCTCCGCTTCCGGAGGGCTGTTTCGCCGTGCAACCGCTGGAGGTCGCCGCCGAGCCGCTGGTTCGACTGGTTCGGGAGTTCCGGCCGCACGTCATACTCACCTACGACGAGCGGGGTGGTTACCCGCACCCCGACCACGTCATGTGCCACCGGATCTCGGTGGAGGCGTTCGAGGCCGCAGGCGACCCGGACCGCTACCCCGGGACGGGGCAACCGTGGCAGTCGCTCAAGCTCTACTACCACATGGCCTTCAACCGTGGCCGGGTCGAGGCGCTGCACCAGGCCATCCTCGATCTGGGCCTGGAGTCGCCGTACGAGAAGCGGCTCAAGAACTGGAAGGACGAGGACGGGGTGACCCCACGGGTGACCACCAGGGTGCCGTGTGGCGACTACTTCGAGGTGCGCGACCAGGCACTGCTCGCACACGCCACCCAGGTCGACCCCAACGGGTGGTTCTTCGCGGTGCCACTGACCGTGCAGCGCCAGGTCTGGCCCACCGAGGAGTACCAACTGGCCAGGTCGCTGGTTGACACCACGATCCCCGAGGCCGACCTGTTCGCCGGCGTGATGGAGAGGACCACCGCATGTTGATGGCCGAACCTGCACTGCGGGCCGCATCCGAGATGGGCAAGGCCGGCCCGCTCGGCCTGCTTGTGGTCCTCGTCCTCCTGCTGGCCGTCTTCCTACTGGGCCGTTCCATGTCCACCCACCTCAGGCGGATCCCCGACTCCTTCGACGAACCGACCGGTGGTGCCGCCGAGCCGCGTGGTGGCGGCACCGGGGCCGACCAGGACCCCACGGCCTGACCGACCCCCGCACGCCACGGCCCCGCATATCCAGATGGAGAGGCGATCCATGCCCAACCGGTTGGCCGATGCGACCTCGCCGTACCTGCTGCAACACCGGGACAACCCGGTCGACTGGTGGCCGTGGTGTGACGAGGCGTTCGAACAGGCCCGGGAACGCGACGTGCCGGTGCTGCTGTCGGTGGGGTACGCCGCCTGTCACTGGTGCCACGTGATGGCACACGAGTCGTTCGAGGACACCACCACCGCCGCGCTGATGAACGAGAACTTCGTGTGCGTCAAGGTCGACCGGGAGGAACGTCCCGATGTCGATCAGGTCTACATGACCGCGACCCAGACGATGACCGGTCAGGGCGGGTGGCCGATGACGGCGTTCCTCACACCGGACCGGGCGCCGTTCTACTGCGGTATGTACTACCCGCCCACCCCGCGTGGGGGCATGCCCGGGTTCCGGCAGGTGCTGGTGGCGGTGGCCGACGCGTGGCGGGAACGCCGTGAGGAGGTGCTGTCCTCCGGCCGTCAGGTCGTCGCGGCACTGTCCCGTACCCCGGCTGCGGGGGAGGGCCTGGTGTTGGGTCCGACCGAACTCGACCGGGCCGCCGCCGGACTGGCCGCCTCCTACGACGGTGTCAACGGTGGGTTCGGCCGCGCGCCGAAGTTCCCGCCGTCGATGTGCCTGGAGTTCCTGCTCCGCCGGCACGCCCGTACCGGTGACCCCGGGTCGCTGCGGATGGTCGAGCACACCTGCGAACGGATGGCCCGGGGTGGGATGTACGACCAACTGGCCGGAGGGTTCGCCCGCTACTCGGTGGACGGACGGTGGGTGGTCCCACACTTCGAGAAGATGCTCTATGACAACGCCCAACTGCTGCGTGTCTACCTACACCTGTGGCGGGCGACCGGCTCGGCGTTGGCCCTGCGGGTGGTGACCGGGACCGCCGGCTTCCTGCTGCGTGACCTACGCACCGACGCCGGCGGCTTCGCCTCCGCCCTGGACGCCGACACCGACGGTCAGGAGGGTGCCACCTACGTGTGGAATCCCGCCCAACTGACCGACGTGCTGGGTCAACAGGACGGCCGGTGGGCCGCCGAACTGACCGCGGTCAGTCCGGAGGGGACGTTCGAAGACGGTTTGTCGGTACTGCAACTGCCGGCTGACCCCTCCGACACGCAACGTTGGGATCGGGTGCGGACCCGACTCCTGGCCGCGCGTGGTGTCCGGGCGCAGCCGGCCCGCGACGACAAGGTGGTCAGCGGGTGGAACGGCCTGGCCGTCGCGGCGCTGGCCGAGGCCGGCGCGATGCTGTCCGAACCGTCCTACCTGGACGCCGCGGTGGCCTGTGCGGACCTGCTGTTGGAGGTACACGTGGTCGACGGGCGGCTGCGGCGGGCCTCCCGGAACGGCGTGGTCGGGGTACCGGCCGGGGTGGCCGAGGACTATGGCGACGTGGCCGAGGGCCTGTTGGCGCTGCACCAGGCCACCGGCGCGGCACGTTGGCTGGTAGCCGCTGGTGAGTTGCTGGACACCGCACTGGACCACTTCGCCAACGGTGCCGGTGGTTTCTACGACACCGCCGACGATGCCGAGTCACTGGTCACCCGACCCGCCGACCCCACCGACAACGCGGCTCCGTCCGGCAACTCGGCGCTGGCCGGGGCGTTGTTGACCCATGCCGCGTTGACCGGCTCGGCACGGCACCGTGAGGCGGCCGAGTCGGCGCTGCGGGTGGTGGGTGAACCTGGAGTGCGCCAGCCACGGTTCTGCGGCTGGGCCCTGGCGGTGGCCGAGGCGGTCCAGGCGGGACCGCTGCAGGTCGCCGTGGTGGGCGAGGGGCCGGCTGCCGCGGAGTTGGCGCAGGTGGCCCGGCGCGGTACCTCTCCGGGGGCGGTGGTGGTGTGCGGTCCTCCAGACGCCGAGGGTGTCCCGTTGCTGGCGGAACGGCCGTTGGTCGACGGTGCTGCCGCGGCGTACGTGTGCCGGGGTTTCGTCTGTGACCGTCCGGTCGTCGAACCCGGCCCACTGGCCGAGGCGGTGCGCACCGGGACGGTGTAGGCCCGCAGCCCACCGTTCCCCGGCCAGTACACCTGCCGGTTTTCACGTGAGGACATCCGAACCTCGGGGCATCGGTAACAACTCCCGGAGATGCGCCGAACCTACGGTGCCGTAACCTCGATGGCATGAGCGTCACGCCCGCCGCCGTACCGCTCTCGTCGCCGCGCCCGCGTCCTCGCCTGCGTGGTTGGCTACACGCCTGGGCGTTCCCGATATCACTGGTCGCCGGCGGCACGCTGGTTGCCGTGGTGGCACCGACGGTCGGTGCACACGCCGCCGTACCGACCGCGGTGTACGCGGTGACCGTGTCACTGTTGTTCGGCACCAGCGCGCTCTATCACCGGGTCACCTGGCAACCGCGATCCCGGGCGATCATGAAGCGGCTGGACCACTCCATGATCTTCGTGTTCATCGCGGGGACGTACACGCCGTTCTCGGTACTGGCGCTGCCGCACAACACCGGCACGGTCGTGCTCGCGGTGGTCTGGGGTGGCGCGTTCGCCGGTACCGCGCTGAAGATGGCCCGGCCTGGCGGTTCACGGTGGGTGTCGGTGCCGATCTACCTGGCGCTCGGCTGGGTGGCCGTCTTCGTGTTGCCGGCCCTACTGCACGTCGGTGTGGCCATCCTGCTGCTGATCCTGGCCGGTGGTGCGATCTACACGGCCGGCGCGGTGGTCTACGCGCTGCGCCGACCCGATCCGGTACCGACCGTGTTCGGATACCACGAGGTGTTCCACCTTTGCACGGTGGTAGCTGCGTCGTGTCACTACGTGGCGGTCTGGCTCGCCGTGTACTCCGGTTAGCTGGAACGGCGTACTCTGCCACGACGTGGATGTCCGGACTGTCGCGTACTCGCTGTACGAACGCCGGTTGCTTCGCCAACTTGAGGGCAGACCACGCCCGCGGCACGTGGGTGTGATGTGCGACGGAAATCGCAGATGGGCCCGCGCCTCGGGTATGAGCGATGTCAGCCACGGCTACCGACGTGGCGCGGACAAGATCGAGGACCTACTACGTTGGTGCGCTGAGACACGCATCGAGGTCGTCACGCTCTGGTTGTTGTCAACCGACAACCTGTCGCGGCCGAACTCGGAGGTCGGACCGCTGCTGCACATCATCGAGCAGGTCAGCACGGACCTGTCCGCACAGGGCAAGCCGTGGCGGCTGAAGATGGTCGGCGCGCTGGACCTGCTACCGGTGGAGACCGCGCACATCCTCAAGGCGGCCGAGGAACGCAGCGTGGACCGGACCGGGATGACCGTCAACATCGCGGTCGGTTACGGCGGTCGGCGCGAGATCGCGGACGCGGTCCGGTCGCTGCTGCTGGAGCAGGCTGACCAGGGCACCAGCATCGAGGAACTGGCCGAGATGCTCGACATCGACCACATCGCCGACCACCTCTACACCAGGGGGCAGCCCGACCCGGACCTGGTCATCCGGACCAGTGGTGAGCAGCGGGTGGGGGGTTTCCTGCTCTGGCAGAGCGTCCACTCGGAGTTCTACTTCTGCGATGCCTACTGGCCTGACTTCCGCCGCGTGGACTTCCTGCGCGCCCTGCGCGACTACGCCGCCCGGCACCGCCGGTACGGCGGCTGAACCGGTGCCGGACGGGTCGGCCGGCCCTCGACACACGGCCCGGCGGTCCGCCCGGAAGGCTGGAAGACTTGTCGGACATGGACGTCCCGCGGGAGTACGTGAAACTCGGGCTTCGCTTCAACCGACTTCAGGACGGCATGGTCGACTCCTACGTGGGCGGCGCGGCGCTGCGCGCGCAGGTGTGGGCCGAACCGCGTCCGCGTCCGAACGCGCTGGCCACCCGGGCCCGCGAGTTACTCGACGAACTGCCCTTCTCGGGGCTGGTGGACGACCGGGTGGAGTACCTGACCGGGCAACTGACCGCGTTGGAGTGTGCGGCCCGGCGGATGGACGGCCAGCAGGTCGGGTATCTCGACGAGGTCGAGGCCTACCTGCAGGTTCGTCCACAACTCGGCGACCCGGACGAATACACCCAGATACACCACAGGCTCGACGAACTGCTGCCCGGCACGGGTGTGCTGACCACGCGTTACGCCGTCTACCGCGACAGCGACCGCTGCCCACGCGGCCGGCTCGCCGCCGTGGTTCAGGCGCTGTCGCGGGCGTTGCGTCTGGTGGTGCGAGCCAACTACGACCTGCCTGACGGCGAGCGGGTCGAGTACCGTGTGGTGACCGGCAAGCCATGGAGTGGGTTCAACTACTACCTCGGGGACTACCGGTCCAGGGTGGCCATCAACGCCGATCTGCCGCATCGGCTTGTCAACCTTCCGCAGCTCGTGGCACACGAGGCATACCCGGGGCATCACACCGAGAACTGCAGCAAGCAGCGTCGTCTCGTCGAGCGCGACCACCGGATCGAGCACAGCGTGTTTCTGGTCAACACTCCCGAGTGTCTGGTCGCCGAGGGGCTGGCTGACCTGGGTCTGTTGGCCGCGGTCGGCCCCGGTTGGGGGCGTTGGACCCAACAGGTCCTCGCCGAGCTCGGGCTCGCCTTCGAGGGGGAACTGGCCGAACGGGTGTCTGGCGTCGCCGTGGGTCTGGACCGGGTACGGCAGGATGCCGCCATCATGCTGCACGACCTCGGCCGTGAGCAGGCCGAGGTGGTGTCCTACCTGTCTCGCTGGCTGCTGATCTCCGAGGGCCGGGCCCGTGAGTCGCTGCGGTTCCTCGCCGACCCACTGTGGCGCGCCTACACCTCCACCTACGTCGAGGGACGTCGGCTGTTGGGCCGATGGCTGGATGCCAGGCCGGAGGGGCAGTCGCTGCCA
>DATCXL010000004.1:0-4975 GCA_036565825.1 Mycobacteriales bacterium | reverse complement strand
AACAGGGCGTCCGGGTCAACAGCGCGGCATGCGGCACGAGCAACCCAGTCTGCGGTCATTCCGATGTCCCCACTTCGGCAGCGTTCCCGACTGACGCCGCAACGCGTCACACGGTAGGAAAACGGGCATGGGCCCCAACAGACCCCGAACGGATCATTGGTAATAGCCCAGCATGACTAAGTCGTCCGGTAGCGCGGAGTAACGGCACCTGCGCATCACCGGCAACACGGTACACCCCAATGGAGCAGCCACGGCACGCGGGGGACCTTACAACAGCGCCCCGGACCAGTACCCTGACCGGCGTGGCTGGATCATCTCCCCAACAAATGACCACAGCAGCGGTGAAGCTTCTTGGCGCCGCGATCGTTGCCGGGTTACTGGCCGCCCTGGTCGTGGTGCCCTTCGTCGGCGGCGTCGGGATGGCCGCCAACGGCGGCATCGGGTCCTTCGAGGACCAACAGTGCGACGTGACGGCGCTGGACCAGAAAGCGCCAGAGCGGTCGGTCATCAAGGCTGCCGACGGGTCGGCCATCGCCAACCTCTACACCCAGAACCGGGTGCACGTGGCGTTGGCACAGATCCCGGAGTCGACCCGCAAGGCGGTGGTGGCGATCGAGGACCGTCGGTTCTACGAGCACCACGGCGTCGATCCGACCGGCACCCTGCGCGCCATTGTCAAGACCGGCACCGCGGGCGAAGTCACCCAGGGCGGGTCAACCCTGACCCAACAGTACGTCAAGCAGGCACGCGAGTACTTCGCCACCACCCAGGAGGAAAGCAAGAAGGCGACCGAACAGACGGTCGGCCGCAAGCTGTACGAGGCACGCTGCGCGCTGTCCCTCGAATCGGTGCTGTCGAAGCAGATGGGCACCAAGCGGGCCAAGGAAGAGATCATCGGCAAGTACCTGAACATCGCCAACTTCGGCGCCGGCGCCTACGGCATCGGGGTGGCGGCCCAGACCTACTTCGGCGTCCCGGCGGCCAAGCTCACCCTGGCCCAGTCGGCCCTGCTGGCCGGCGTGGTCAACAGCCCCACCCGGTACAACCCGCTGAACCACCCCAAGGCGTCCAAGGACCGCCGGCACGACGTGCTCAAGGCGATGTTCGACCAGGGCTACATCACCAAGCCGCAGTACCAGGAGGCGGACGCCGCCCCGCTCGTGCCGGCCGGCATGGAACAGCGGACGAAGACCAGCCGGGCCGGTAACGGTTGTGCCAACGCCAACCCGAAGATCTCCAACGTCGGGTTCTTCTGCGACTACGTGCTGACCTACCTCACCGACACGTTGAAGATCCCGAAGGCCACCCTGTACCAGGGCGGGCTGACCATCAACACCACGATCGACCCGACCATGCAGGCGGCCGCCCAGTCGTCGATCTTCAACCGGATCGGCTACGGCAAGAAGGCGACCGCGGTGATGAACATCGTCGATCCGCACAACGGGTACGTGAAGGCGATGGCGGTCGGCCGCAAGTACGGCAACAACCCCAAGGACCCGACCCAGTCCTCGCTGCCGTTGGCCACCAGGCCGGTGGCTGGTACCGGTTCGACCTACAAGTTGTTCACCACGATCGCGGCGCTGCGGGCGCACGTGCCGGTGAAGGACTTCAAACTGGACACCTACAACACCACCAAGGACGAAAAGCCGGCATACCAGCCGGAGAACTGCCCGCAGCACCCCGGGCCGGTCACCAACGCCGGAACCTACGACAAGATGATGAACCTGCACGACGCGCTGTACCGGTCGTCGAACACGTTCTTCGAGGCGTTGATCGACCAGAGGTTCAACTGCGACCTGACCGAGGTGGTCAAGGCGGCCAGCGACCTGGGCATGTCCCAGACGCTGGCCTGGAAGAACTCGCACGGCAAGCAGCAGGGACCGGCCGCGGTGGCCGAACACCAGATCTCCTTCACCCTGGGTCCGATCTCGACCAATCCGCTGGAGCTGACCTCGGCTTACGGCGCCATGGACAACAACGGCGTGCTGTGCCCGGCCCGGCCGATCCTGAGCATCCTGGGAGCGGATCACAAGCCGCTCCCGAAGGTGAACCTGCCGGCCTGCCGGCAGGCGGTGGAACCGGGGATCGCTCGCACCGTCACGCAGATCCTGGTCAGCGACACCGACCCGAACGCCCCCGGGGCGACTGCGAGGCAGGCCAACCTGGGTGCCTGGCCGACCGCCGGCAAGTCCGGAACGTCACAGGACAACGCGGCGGCCTGGTTCGTGGGCTACACCAAGCAGTACGTGGCCGCGGTCGGCCTGTTCCAGCCGGACACCCCGACCAAGTCCATCACCGACCTGGACATCAGCGCGTCGGCGATCTTCGGTGGCACCATCCCGGCGCAGATCTGGCACAACGCGATGATGCCGATCATGCAGCAACTCGCCCCGGAGCAGTTCCCGCCCTTCGACCCGGTGGTGCAGAACGGTGACAGCATCGAGGTGCCGAACGTGGTGGGTCAGGATCTGGGCACCGCCCAGACAATGCTGACCTCGGCCGGCTTCCAGGTGCAGGTCGGCGCTCCCAAGGACGGTGGTCCGGTCGACCGGATCGTCAGCCAGTCACCCAGCGGCCGGGCCAGTGCCGGCTCGCTGATCACCATCTACCCCGGAAACGGCAAGGGTGGTGGAGGCGGCGGTGGCGGAGGCGGCACCGGAGGCGGCACCGGAGGCGGTGGTGGAGGCGGTCGTGGGGGCGGCGGCGGCGGCATCTGTCTCCCAGGCCTCCCCGGTTGCTGATCCGCTGACGTCACCAGACAGCAGAGGGGCGGAACAGATCACTCAGGTGACCTGTTCCGCCCCTCAGTAGCCCTTCGCGGTGCTGCAGCAGTGATTCCCGGGTGATTCTCCAGGCTCAGCCAGCGAGCTGGTGACGCACCTCGTCGGCGATCCGACGCCCGTCGGCGCGGTTGCCCACCACCGCCTGCACCGCCTTGATCACCTGGCCCATCTGTGCCATGCCGGTGGCGCCGATCTGGGTAACGCACTGCCGCACGACCTGCGCCAACTCCTCGTCGGACAGCGGCGTGGGCAGGTAACGCGCGACAACCTCCCCCTCGGCACGTTCCCGTGCGGCGAGCTCGGCGCGGCTTCCGGCGTCGAACGCCTCGGCCGCCTCGCGGCGCTTCTTCGCCTCCCGGGCGAGCACTCGCATGACCTCGTCGTCGGAAAGCTCGCGGGCCTGCCTGCCGGCCACCTCCTCGGTGGTGACGGCAGCCAGGACCATCCGCAGGGTGGCCGTGGTCAGTTCGTCACGGGCCTTCATCGCGGCGGTCAGGTCTGCGTGTAGCCGGGACTTGAGGTCTGCCATGAGCATTGAAACTACCCTGTGCGGGTGCTCTGGCGAACTCGACTTCCCCTTGCCCTACTCACGACCGGTGTCGCGACTGTGGCGTACGCATCGCTGGTGGAACGGACAAAATGGACTCTACGCCGCTTTGATGTGCCCGTGCTCGCGCCTGGAAGCGCCCCGCTGTCGGTACTGCACGTCTCGGACATCCACCTGACCTCGGGGCAGCGGTCCAAGCAGCGATGGCTGCGTTCGTTGGACGCACTGGACCCGGACCTGGTGGTGTGTACCGGGGACAACATCGCCGGGTTCGACGCCGTCCCGCCCGCCCTGGACGCACTCGGGCCGCTGCTGGACCGGCCCGGAGTGTTCGTCCTGGGTAGCAACGACTACTACGCGCCACGGCCGAAGAATCCGCTGAAGTACTTCTGGAAGAACCACAAGCGGGTGGTCGGCACGCCGCTGCCGTGGGAGCCGCTTCGGGACGGTTTCGTCGCCGCCGGCTGGCTGGATCTGACCAACACCCGTGGTTGCCTGACCGTGTCCGGTCGACGGATCGCGTTCGCCGGGGTCGACGACCCACACATCCGGCGGGACCGCTACGACCGGATCGCCGGCCCGGCCGATCCCGACGCCGACCTGCGACTGGGGCTGTCGCACTCGCCAGAACCCCGGGTTTTGGACCGGTTCGAGGCCGACGGGTACGACCTGCTCATGTGCGGCCACACCCACGGCGGCCAACTGCGGGTGCCCGGCTACGGCGCGTTGGTGACCAACTGCGGCATCGACCGGCCCCGGTCCCGATGGCTGCACCGGTGGGGTCGGGCCTACCTGCACGTCTCGGCCGGGTTGGGTACCTCGCCGTACGCGCCGTACCGGTTGGCCTGCCCACCCGAGGCGACCCTGCTGACCCTGGTGGGGCGGCGTGATGCCGACTGACGGTCTGGTCTGGGTGATGCACGGTGCGTGTGGGCGCGCCGTGATGTAGGTCACAGCGATGGCTGCATCGGAAGGTCCCCACGGGGCCCAGGTGCGTGCGGCGGTCGCGGACGGAGCGGCGTGGTCCCGGGCCTGGATGCGTCCCCGGACCGGTCCGCCACGCGCGCAGCGGGCCACGTTGACTCTCGGCTACACTGACCCGCGCAGAGCACCGGGGTGTGGCGCAGCTTGGTAGCGCGCTTCGTTCGGGACGAAGAGGCCGTGGGTTCGAATCCCGCCACCCCGACCATGCTCGACCGCGGTTCAGGGGCACCATGACGGTGCCCCTGTGCTGTTTGCAGGGGCACCGTGACCGTGCCCCTGTGCTGTTTTGCAGGGGCACCGTGACCGTGCCCCTGTGCTGTCTCCAGGGCCTTCCGGGGCCGGCTCTGACGGCTCCGTCCAGGCGACCGTTTCGAGATCAGGGCATGCTGCGATCGCAGCGTCATAGCCAGTCACCGATCCCATCTGGTCGGCGCCTTCCGCCAACCGCCCTGCCATCCCGGCGCGCGTCATGCGCCCATCTTCGCGATCCCGGCAAGCGCATATCGAGTGGGCTCGATGCGTACCGACGTGCAACGACACTCCGTGTCAGGCACCTCGTAGGCAACGGCGTGTCAGATGCCGACAGTACGGTCCTCGGCATGACCGAAGCGTCCTACCTGCAAGCCATCCGGGCGGCCTACGACACCGTCGCCGTCGACTA
>DATCXL010000001.1:0-2057 GCA_036565825.1 Mycobacteriales bacterium | reverse complement strand
GTCATCCAGGGCGACACCGAACCGGCCTCGGTGGAGCAGCAGCGCCACCTCGGCTCGACCGCGCCGAGCCTCTACGACCTGCGCAACCTGTTCCAGATCAACGTGGAGGAGGGCCGGCACCTGTGGGCGATGGTCTACCTGCTACACGCCTACTTCGGTCGGGAGGGCCGCGACGAGGCCGAGGAACTGCTGGTCCGCAACTCCGGTGACACCGACTCCCCGCGGATCCTCGGCGCGTTCAACGAGCCAACCCCCGACTGGCTGAGCTTCTTCATGTTCACCTACTTCACTGACCGGGACGGCAAGTACCAGCTTGGCACGCTCAAGGAGAGCGCGTTCGACCCGCTGTCGCGCACCTGCGAGTTCATGCTCAAAGAAGAGGCGCACCACATGTTCGTCGGCACCACCGGGGTGGACCGGGTGGTGCGGCGCACCGCCGAGTTGATGCGCGAGCACGACACCGACGACATCGCCGGGCATGGCGGGATACCGCTGAGCATCATCCAGAAGTACATCAACTTCCACTTCACCGTGTCACTGGACCTGTTCGGCGGGGAGACGTCGACGAACGTGGCGACGTACTACACCACCGGGCTCAAGGGCCGTTGGCAGGAGAACCGCCGCGACGACGACCACACCCTGCTCGACGCGGTGCGCCACCTCGACCTGGTCTCCGACGGCCGCATCGTGCGCACCGAGACACCGGCGTTGATCGGTCTGAACGAGGACCTGCGCGACGAGTACATCGCCGACTGCCAGACCGGTCTCAAGCGGTGGAACCGAATCCTCGACGAGTTCGGCATCACCGCCCGGCTGTACCTGCCGCACCGGGCGTTCAACCGGAAGGTCGGCACGTTCTCCAGTCTGAACGTCGCCCCCGACGGTCAACTCTGCGACGCACGCGAGTGGGAGAGCCGGTGCGACCAGTGGCTGCCCTCGGCCGAAGACAAGGCGTTCGTGGCCGCACTGATGCATCCTGTCTACCAACCCGGCAGGATCGCGGCCTGGGTCGCCCCGCCGAGTAACGGCATCAACAACCAACCGCTGGACTACCAGTACGTCCGGTTCACCTGAGCGGTCCATTTCCACCCGGACAACGAACAGGTGGGTTGTCCGGGTGGGCCGTCCGGGTCCTTCGGCGTCCCGTGAGCGCAGAGAGGCCTGCCATGCCCGAGTCGTTCAACGTCAGCACCTACCTTCTCGACCGCCACGTCGAAGCTGGCCGGGGGGACCGGTTGGCCGTCACCGGACCGGGCACCTCACTGACCTATGCCGCGCTGACCGAACTGGTCGGTCGGGTGGCGGCCGGGTTACGTGGCCTGGCGGTGCGCCCCGAGGATCGGGTGGTGTTGGTGATGGCCGACGGGCCGGAACTGCTCGCCGCCATCCTGGCCGCCATGCGGATCGGTGCGGTCGCGGTGCCGGTCTCCACCATGCTCACCGGCGAGGACTTGGCGGCGCTGGTCCGCGACGCCCGCGCCCGGGTACTGGTGGCCAGTGACCAGTTCGCCGCCGCCGCCCGGGTCGCGGCCTCAGGCGCCCCGGAACTGGCCGACGTGGTGGTGCACGGCGCCACCGAGATCTCCGCGCCGACCGGAACCCGGCTGCGGACCTGGGCCGACCTGCTCGACGGTGGGGCCGGGCACAGCAGTGCACCGTTCGACACCTGGGACGACTCGACCGCGCTGTGGCTGTACACCTCGGGTACCACCGGCCGGCCGAAGGCGGCCATGCACCGGCACGCGAACATCCGGCACGTGGTGGAGACCTACGCGGCCAACGTGCTGCGGATCGGGCCGGAGGACCGCTGTTTCTCGGTGGCCAAGTTGTTCTTCGCCTATGGCATCGGCAACTCGGCGTTCTTCCCGCTGGCCGTCGGTGCCACCACGGTGCTCGATCCGGCCCGCCCCACCCCCGACTCGGTGGCCGCCCGGCTGGTCGAGCACCGGCCCACGTTGTTCTTCGCGGTGCCGACCTTCTACGCCGCGATGGTGAATGCCGGTGTGCCGGCGGAGGTGTTCTCCTCGGTGCGGCTGGCCGCCTCCGCTGGCGAGCCG
>DATCXL010000926.1:0-2049 GCA_036565825.1 Mycobacteriales bacterium | reverse complement strand
CCTTGGTCGCTACTCCGAGCGCGCCATTGAAGCCTCGCTGGTCGAGGTGCAGAAGCTGCTGTACTTCCTGCAGGTAGCCGGCGAGCCGCTGAGGCTGGACTACGTCAAGGCGCGGTACGGGCCCTACGCCGACAACCTTCGGCACGCACTTGTCAACCTTGAGGGCCACCATCTGATCGGGTTCGGCGACGGCAGCGCCAAGATCGCCGATGCCGAACCGATCCGCGTCCTAGCCGGCGCTGACGAGCTCGCCGGGTAGGTCTGTGGTCTGCCATGCTGACCTGCCGGGCCGCAGTCGGGACGGACTCCGCCGGCAGCCGAACCCGGCCGGTCCGAGTCACTGAATGGTTTCAGCCCTCACCCTGTACATACGGTGACGACCTGGCTACGATGGGTCACTCACAGCGACCACAGTAGGAGGCTCCGCCGTGAGGTTCGAACACTGCCCCTTTCGTCATTGATCCGGCCGGGCGCGACGTCCAGGGCGAGGCGGCTCGGCTGCGTGCTGCCGGCCCGGCGGTTCGGGTGGAACTACCCGGCGGTGTACCGGCGTGGGCGGTTACTCACCACGACCTGCTCCGCCGACTGTTGACCGACCCACGGGTCTCCAAGGACCCCCGGCAACACTGGCCCGCCTGGATCAACGGCGAGATCCCACCGGACTGGCCGCTGTTCATGTGGGTCTCGGTACACAGCATGTTCACCTCCTACGGCGCGGACCACACCAGACTGCGGACCCTGGTGTCGAGCGCGTTCACCCCACGTAGGGTGGACGCCCTGCGTCCCCGGGTGGAACTGATCACCAACGACCTGCTCGACCACCTCGACCACATCGCACGCACCCCTGCGGGACAGGTCGTCGACCTCTACCAGACATTCGCCTATCCGCTGCCCATCCGGGTGATCTGCGAACTGTTCGGGGTGCCCGACGACCGGCGCGACCAGATGCGCCGGCTCTTCGACAGCATCTTCCACACCGCGGCCGGCGCTGACGAGGTGACCACCACCTACCAGGACCTGTACGCCTTCCTGAGCGACCTGGTCACGGCCAGGCGGGAGAACCCGGGCGACGACATGACCAGCGGACTGATCGCCGCGCGCGAACATGGCGACGGTTCCCGGCTCAACGAACAGGAGCTGGTCGACACCCTGAACCTGATGCTCGCCGCAGGGCACGAGACCACTGTCAACCTGATCGGCAACGCGGTACACGCCCTGCTCACCCACCCCGGCCAGCTCGATCTGGTCCGTACCGGTCGGGCCGACTGGGACGACGTGGTCGACGAGACGCTGCGCTGGGCGCCGAGTGTGGCGAACCTGCCACTGCGCTACGCGGTGGAGGACATCGACGCCGACGGTGTGCTGATCCGTAGGGGCGAGGCCATTCTGGCCGGCTACGCCGCTGCCGGGCGTGACCCGGCCCAGCACGGGCCGGATGCCGACCGGTTCGACCTGACCCGGCCATCCCGCCGCGACCACCTGTCCTTCGGCCACGGCACGCACTACTGCCTCGGCGCACCGCTGGCCCGGCTGGAGGCGACCACCGCGCTGTCCGGCCTGTTCGACCGGTTCGATCTGACCCTGGCCGTCCCGGCGGACCAACTCGCGCCTGTGCCGTCGTTCATCGCGCACGGCTTCCACACGCTGCCGGTCGCCATCTGCCCTGCCCAAGGAAGGCAGCGGACCGGGTCTGGAATCGGATAGCCTCCCGGCCGGCAGTGTCCGACGAAGGGAACCGTGCCCGTGCCCTCGAACGACCCGTCCACCCGGACCAGCGAGCACGGCACGCCGGAGTCGGCCGACGGCTCCGCGACCGACCCGTCCCGGCGGACCAGCAGCACCGGTGGGCGCACCCGCCGACGCGAGTTGGTACCGGCCAACGTGTTCTTCGTCCAGCTCAACGGCCGGGTGACCGCCCTGCTGGTCGGCCGGAACGGCCAGGTCCGACTACAGGCCAGCGCCCGGGAGCGTTGGCGGTTGGTGCAGGTCAGCGCGGCCATCCAACATCGGTTCGGCCGGATCCCCCTGCGCGCCACCGATGGCGAGCCA
>DATCXL010000922.1:0-7655 GCA_036565825.1 Mycobacteriales bacterium | reverse complement strand
CCGACCGCCCCGGCACCGGCCCCGGCCACCAGGGCTGCCCCACACAGCGGCGCGCAGGGCGCTCCGGTCGCCGCGGTGAGCGTCGCGGCACCGATCAGGGCGGGCCCGGCGAGCAGGCTGACCTGCTCACCCCGATGATTGGTCCGCGTCCAGGTCGACTGGCCACCGGGAGGGGACGACCGCAACGCGGCGAGCAATCCCCTGGCCGCGACCGCGCCGGCCACCACGAGCCCCACCCGGCCGGCGACCCGACCACCGCGCCGCTGGTTCATGCCGGTCAACCGTCCATCGTCGGGAACACGTCCTGGGCGTTGTCAGCCAGACCGTACTGACCGGTGTGCCCACGGCCCTCCTCGTCCAGGGCGAACACCACGGCGACCTGACCGAACCTGGTGTCCACGTCGTCGACGGTGGAGACCTTCGAGACCAATGTGTCGTCGTCGCGGATCTGGCCGATCACCCCGGTGCTCTGCGCGGACTCGGGACCACCGGTCACCAACGCGCCCTTGCCCTGCTGGTCCAGCGCCGCGGCGAGACTGGCCAACGACTTCGCCCGGCCGCCAGCGGTGCCGTCCGCGGGCGGAGCGCCGGTGACAAGCACGGCGTAGTCTGCCGGTTTGACCTCGGTTGTCTCCAGCCGCAACATGTTCAGGCCACTGAACCCAGACAGCACCTGACTCACGTCCGCCTCGGATGGTCGAGTCGACGAACGGGGCTGGTCCAGCAACACGAACGACAGCAGCGACCCGGCCAACTCTCCCGCGTCGTCGGTCTCCGGCCGGGTGAACCCCGGCGGCTGGGTGCTGTCGACGAAGTTCTGCACGTCGGCGGCCCGGCGCGGGTCGGAGTAGTCCTCGGTGAGCTGTATTCGTCCGGCGATCGTCGCTCCGGAGGCCTCGAGCATCTTCTGCAGGCCGCTCTTGACATCACTGGTCGCGTTTGTGGTCGACAGGATCACCACCGAGTCACCGTCGAGAACTCCCGACACCAGTCTCGGGGCCACGTCGGCGGCGAACCGGTCACCGGCCTGCAACTGCTGCTGCAGGGACCGCTCGTTGGTCTGCAGGGTGTGTTTGTCGTTCTTCAGGGTGTTCACCTGGCTGCGCAGGTCGTCAAGCACCTTCCCGTTGAGCTTCGTCGTGCCGACGACGATGCCCAGGGCCAGGGCGAGGAACACGGAGATGAGTGAGACGAGGTGGTAACGGAAATCAATCACTTGAAGAGGCCCTCAAGCCAGAAGACGAAGCTGTCCCACCTGTCGAACAGCAGGTCGAGGTAGGTCTTGCCCGCGGTGGACACCGCGAACGCCGCGGCTATCGCGACCAGTGCCGCCAGCACGAGCAACAGCAGCGCGGGACCGGATATCCGGCTGCGGTACAGCCGGCTGACACCCTTGGCATCCACCAGTTTGCCACCCAGCCGCAGCCGGGTGAGGAACGTGGAGGCCATGCCACCGCGGCCCTTGTCCAGGAACTCCACCAGGGTCGCGTGGGTACCCACCGCGACGATGAGTTGGGCGCCCTTCTCGTCGGCGAGCAACATCGCGATGTCCTCGCTGGTGCCGGCAGCCGGAAAGGTCACCGCGTCCACGCCCAGGTCCTGCACCCGTTCCAGGCCCGGGGCTCGACCGTCGGGGTAGGCGTGTACCACGACCTCGGCACCACAGCGCAGCACGTCGTCACTGACCGAGTCCATGTCACCGACGATGATCTGCGGCTTGTATCCGGCCTCCACCAGCGCGTCGGCGCCACCGTCGACGCCGACCAGTACCGGACGGTACTCGCGTATGTAGGAGCGCAGTACGTGCAGATCCTCCTTGTAGTCGTAGCCGCGCACCACGATGAGTACGTGCCGTCCCTCGATCCTGGTGCGGACCTCGGGCACACCCACGCCATCCAGAAGCAGGGCGCGCTCCCGCTTCATGTACTCCATGGTGTTCGCGGCGAACGCCTCGAGTTGTACCGAAAGACCGGCCTTGGCTTCGAGCATCGCCGCCGCCACCGACTCCTCGTCGTACGGAGTCCCCTTGGCGACGACCCGCTCGCCGCAGTACAGGGTGTCCCCGTCCAGCCGGACCGGGGTGCCCTCCCGCAACTCGGCGAAGACCTCCCTGCCCACGTCGTCGAGTAGTGGGATACCCGCGTTGACCAGAATCTCTGGACCCAGATTCGGGTACCGGCCAGAAATGCTCGTCGTCGCGTTGACCACACCGGCCACCCTGCGCCCGACCAGTGCGTCAGCGCTCACACGATCCAGATCTACATGGTCGATAATGGCAATATCACCGGCATTAAGACGCTTCGTCAAGTTCTTCGTGCGACGGTCAAGTCGAGCCGTGCCGACGACCCCGGACTGTTCGCTGGCTGCGCGACTCCGACGCAGGGCCACGGCAAGCTTCATGCCACGATCCTCCCACCCGCCCGCCGGGTAGCCCCCCAAGGGCGCGCTGTCAGACCCAGGTGACTGAGTCTAGAGCGTCGGAACAATTCCCGCCGGACGAGCCACCACCCCGGGCTGTACCACGATCCACAACACGGATGGCCATGCCGGTTACCCGCGGGCCCGGGTCACCGCCGGTGACCGCCGCGTGGCCGGACCGCGGTCCACTCCAGTTTCTCCCTGGCCGCCGCCGCGAGCAGCTCCGCGGCATGCGCTCGACCGAGTTCACTTCCGTCCGCCCCGGCCAGCATGCGGGCCAGCTCACGCACCCGCTGATCGCCCTCCAGGGTGCGCACGTCACTGCGGGTCACCCCGCCCCCGCCCACCTTGTCCACGGCCAGATGCCGGTCGGCATAGGCCGCAACCTGTGGCAGGTGGGTTACCACGATCACCTGGTGGTCCCGAGCCAACCGGGCCAACCGCCGGCCCACCTCCACCGCGGCCCGCCCACCCACCCCGGCGTCCACCTCGTCGAACACCATGGTGGGCACCGGGTCGGCGTCTGCGAAGACCACCTCCACGGCCAGCATCACCCGGGACAACTCACCCCCCGAAGCACCCCGCGCCAGCGGAAGAACCGGGGCGTCCGCGTGTGCTCGCAGCAGCAGCTCAACCTCGTCCACGCCGTCCGGGCCGACCCCCATCTGCTGCCCGTCCACCTCAAGCACCGGTTGGCCGTCCACCACCGACCGGCCGCGCACCCGCGCGGTGACCTGCGCCTGGGGCATGGCCAGACCGACCAACTCCGTGGTCACCGCGTCGGAGAACCGGTCGGCAGCCCTCGCGCGGGTCCGCGACAGGGTCACGGCCAACTCGGCCAACGCAACCGCCGCCTCGTCCCGTCGCGCCGCGAGCAGCGCCAACGCCTCCTCCGAGGTGTCCAGACCAGCCAACCGCCGCTCGGCCTGGCGGGCCCACTCCAAAACCCCGTCGACGTCCGCGCCGTACTTGCGGGTCAACGTCCGCAGCACGGCCCGGCGGTCCTCCACCCCGGCCAACCGGGCCGGATCAGCGTCGAGTCCCTCCAGGTACGAGCCCAGTTCGGAGGCCACGTCGGTCAGCAGGTAGGCGATCTCCTCCACCCGTTGCTGCAACGCGGCCAACTCGGCGTCCCGATCCGACTCGTGCGCCAGCGCCCGACGGGCCAGGGCCAGCAGCGCACCCGCATCCACGTCATCAGTGGACCCCTCAGCCGGATCGCCGGCCAGCACGTCGCGCGCGGCCTTGGCAGCCAGACGTAGCGCGTCGGCGTTTGCCAGGCGGACCGCCTCGGCAGCCAGCCGGACGTCCTCACCCGGCTCGGGAGCCGCCGTGTTGATCTCCGCGATGCCGTGCCGCAGCAGGTCGGACTCCCTGGCCAGGTCACGGGCCCGGGCGGTCCGGTCAGCCAACTCGGCGGTGAGCTCCTGCCAGCGGGCGTACCCGGCCCGGTGCCGACGCACCAGGTCAGCGACCTCCGCGCCGGCGTAGCGGTCCAGCGCCGCGCGTTGCTCGGTGGCCCGAAGCAGACGCAGTTGGTCGGACTGGCCGTGCACCGCGACCAGGCCGTCGGCCAGTTCGGCGAGTAGACCCACCGGCACCGCACGCCCGCCCAGATGGGCTCGTGACCTGCCTTCGGCCGACACCGTGCGCCACACGATCAACGCGCCGTCCTCGTCGGTCTCGATGCCGGCCTGCCCGACCCGGGCCAGCACCGACGAACCCGCCGGGAGTCGCACCCGACCCTCCACCGCGGCCCGCCCGGCCCGCGCCCGGACCCGACCGGCTTCGGCCCGTCCACCGAACAGCAGGTGCAGACCGGTCACCACCATCGTCTTGCCCGCGCCCGTCTCACCGGTGACCACGGTCAGACCCGGGGCGAGTTCCAGCGTGGCGTCCTCGATGACGCCCAGCCCCTGGATGTGCATCTCCTCGAGCACGGGGTGACCCTACCCGCCGGCGCCAACACCCGCGCCGGCCTGCTGGCGAAGCTCCCCCACCGAAGGCAACACAGCGCCAGGCCACGTACGGCGTGACCCAGAGTCGGGGCTTCGCCCCGGCGAGGGCTCGGACTCGATCACCTAGACTGCCCGGTCGCGAAACCCCTGCACCGGAAGCTGGAACTTCACCACCAACTGGTCGGTGAACGGCCGTGGATGGATCCGCACCACACGCACCGAACGCTCGCTGCGCCGAACCTGCACCCGTCCGCCGGCCGGCACCGGAATGGTCCGCCGGCCGTCACAGAACACCACCGCGTCATGACCCCGTTCGGCCACCCGCACCCCGATAACCGACTCGGGTGCGACCACCAACGGCCGCACGAACAGCGCGTGCGCACAGTTGGGCACCACCAACAGCGCTTCCACCTCCGGCCAGACCACCGGTCCCCCGGCGGAGAACGCGTAGGCGGTCGAACCGGTGGGGGTGGCACACAGCACCCCGTCGCAGCCGAAACTGGTCAGCGGCCGACCGTCTATCTCGACAACGACCTCCAGCACGCGCTCCCGTAGGGTCTTTTCCACCGACACCTCGTTCAGCGCCCAACTCCGGGCCACCGTCTGACCGTCGATGAGCACGTCCACGTCGAGGGTGAGCCGCTCCTCCACCTCGTAGGTTCGCTCCACGATGTGGCGCACGGTGTCACCCAGCGCGTCGGGTTCGATGTCCTCCAGGAATCCCACCCGGCCCAGATTCACGCCGAGCAGCGGCGCCCCGGACAGGCGGGCCACCTCGGCGGCGCGTAGGAAGGTGCCGTCGCCACCCAGGACCAGCACGATCTCGGCGTCACCGGCGGCGCCCTCGTCGGCGGTCACCTCCCGCACCCCGTGGGCGTGCAACGCACCGGCCTCCCCGGCCAGCGCCCGCACCTCGAAGCCGGCCTCCTGCAACTGGCGGGCGACCTGCCCGGCGAAGGTGACCACGTTGGCCCGTCCGGTATGCGTGACGAGCAGGATGGTGCGTGTCATTCCGTCTCCAGACCCGCCGCGGACCACACCTGGCCGGGATCAACCGGCGGTGCTCCAACCCGTAGCCACAGGAAGAACTCGACGTTGCCCGCTGGCCCCGGCAGCGGACTCACCGCCACGCCGGCCACCCCCAGGCCAAGCTTCTCGGCCGCGTGAGCCACCGACAACACGGTCGCTGCCCGCTCCCGCGGATCACGTACCACCCCTCCGGCGGGCAGTCGGTCCCGCCCGACCTCGAACTGCGGTTTGACCATGGGAACCAGGTCGCCGTTCGGGGCGGTGCACGCCGCCAGAGCCGGCAGCACCAGTTCCAACGAGATGAACGAAAGGTCGGCCACGGTCAGTTCCGCCGGACCGCCGATCTGTTCGGCGGTCAGATGCCGGACGTTGGTGCGGTCGAACACCCGCACCCGTGGATCGGTGCGCAGCCGCCAGGCGAGTTGCCCGTATCCGACGTCGACCGTCACCACCTCACGGGCACCTCGACGCAACAACACGTCGGTGAACCCGCCGGTGGACGCGCCCGCGTCCAGGCAACGCCGACCGGCCACGGTCAGCCCCCCGAACGCATCCAACGCACCGGCCAACTTGTGGGCACCCCGGGAGGCGTAGTCCGGCCCCGCGTCGGCCCGCTCGACCAGCAACGAGGTGGCCGGGTCGACAGCGGTCGCCGGTTTGGTCGCGGTCTGACCACCAACCCGCACCCGCCCGGAGTGCACCAGTTCGACCGCATGCTCCCGCGACCGGGCCAGGCCACGCCGGACCAGTTCGGCGTCCAGCCTTCGGCGCACCATCAACCGGCCCGCCCATCCGATACCGGCATCACACGCTGTCGACCGCGGTGAGCGCGTCCTGCAACGTCGCGTGTACCGCGTCGTAGCGCGCCACGTGCTCGCCGACCGGTGACCGGTCCAGGTCGGCCAGGCCAGCCGCCGCAGTCGCCAGACCGGCCGCGACCGACGTGTGCACCGCCGGGACCGAGTCCGCCGGGACCACCGCCGTCACCATGGCCGGGGGCGCGTCAGCACTGGGGTCGGGTGGCTGGGCGATGGTCACGGTCGGTCCTCCTCGAAGCTCCCTGACACGTCAACCACGCTACCGGGCACACGGAGTCGACACGGCGCCGGACACCCGGTCCTGACGTCCGGTGAGGTACCGTCGTCGGAGCCGCCGACAGACCGGTTGGGGCGTGCCGGTCGAGCGGGGGGAGTCCTCGATGGCCACGGTCGAGGAGTGCGAGCGGGCGCTGTACCGCCTCGCCGCCGCGCTGCAGGGACCGCACGGTGCGCACACCCGCGGCCAACTCGCCGACCGCACCGTGTCATGCCATCTCACCGATCTTGACGTGACGTTCACCGGCGCACTCCGTGACGGCGGTCTGCACGGGATCTCACGGACACCTGGTCCACCCGCGCAGATACGGCTGGTCATGGACAGCGACGACCTGCTGGCGCTGGCCGACGGTTCGCTCAATCTCATCTCGGCGTGGACCAGTCGCCGGGTGTCGATCCAGGCCGGCGTGTTCGACCTGATCCGACTACGCAGGATGCTCTGACGGCGCAGCTCACAGCGGGTTCTGCGGAAACAGGGAAAGCCGATGCAACGCGGCTCGAGCGTTCGGGCTGTCGGCGTGCGGTGCGGGTGGTGTGGGCCGGTCCGAGGTGTCTGACCGCTCCCACGCTGCCGAACACAACGCACGTAGCGCGTCGACGTCCACACCGGCCCCGGTCAGGGTCAGATGTGTCCCGGCCGGGTGCACCCGCCACCCACCACAGCGCCAGGCCCCGTCGGTATCCCGCACCGGTTCGGGGTGCGGAACCAGCAGACCCTCCAGGTCCGCCGCGACATACCCGGGCCGGTGCGCCGGCCCGGCGACCAGGAGTCGGTCGGGTGTGGTCACCCCGGTGAGCACGACCATGCTGTCGCAACCGCATCGCAAGGCACCCTCGATATCGGTGTCCAGCCGGTCGCCGACCACCAACGGCCGGCGCGCCCCGGTTCGTCGCACCGACTCGGTGTGCAGTGCCGGTTCTGGCTTACCGGTGACCAGCGGCTCGACGCCGGTGGCCATCTGGACCGCGTGGACCAGTGAGCCGTTGCCGGGCAACGCGCCGCGGGGGGACGGCACCGTCGCGTCGGTGTTCGTGGCCACCCACAGCGCACCGGCGTGGATCGCCGCAGCCGCCTCGGCCAGGTCCCGCCACCCGGTGTCGGGCGAGTAACCCTGCACCACGGCGGCCGGCCGTTGCCCGGCGGCGACCACCCGCA
>DATCXL010000689.1:0-8723 GCA_036565825.1 Mycobacteriales bacterium | reverse complement strand
GGCTCGTTCGCCATCCGGTGGAGCCCGACACATGGTTCGTCGACCCCGCCGTCGCCCACGCAACTGGTCCAGCATGGCTTATCTACGTCTGCACGGGACTACTGCTGACGGCAACGACTGGTGCTGCCGTCTGGGCATATGGCCGGCGACCGCGGCGCCAACACGACACGTTCGAGGCGGCGTTGGCAACCCGAGCCGAGGCCAGAGCCAGGTTGTCGGCCGGCGCACTACGTCGGCGTGCCGAGCAGATCCGTCCCGACCTTCCCGGTCCCCGTCGGCGCATACCGCCAACCGAACTCGGAGGGCTGGTCGGCCGTAATGTGGACGGTGGCGACCTGCTGTACCGGACCCACGAGGACACCACCTATCTGGTCGGCCCGCCACGCAGCATGAAGACACGCGGTGTGCTCATCGGCGACCTCATCGACGCTCCGGGGGCTGTCGTGGCCACCTCACTGCGCCCCGACCTTCTCCTACACACCATCACCGCTCGGCAAACCGATGGCCGACCGGTGTGGGTGTTCGATCCGACCAATATCAGCCTGTGGCCGGTACGGCTTCGGTGGTCCCCTGTGGATGGATGCGTCGATCCGACCACGGCGATCCGCCGCGCCCAGGTCATGGTGCTCGGCGCACGTGACCCCAACGACATCCGTGGCGACGCCGACTGGCGCAAGCTTGCCGCCGACGTGCTGCGGTGTTACCTGCACGCCGCCGCGCTCAAAGGTGGCGGGATCCGCGACGTGCTCCGCTGGGCGCACAACCCCCGGGACGAGACTCCCGTCCGCATCCTGCGCGAGTCCACCGGAAACGCGAGTGCCTGGTACCGGGATCTGGCCGGACACCAACACAAAACTGACCGGATCCGGCAGTCCATCTGGCTCGGTGTCGACTCCGCGCTCGCCGCATTTGCCGACCCCTCAGTGCTCGATGCGTGCACTCCTACCGGCCAGGACCGGTTTGATGCGGACCGGCTGATCGACGAGCGGGGGACGCTGTACGTTCTCGGCGGCGCCGACCATCCCGGCGTCGAGGCCATCACCAGTGCCCTGCTCGCCGACGTTTTCACCACCGGGAAGCGACGCGCGGATCACTCCCCCACCGGCCGGCTCACCCCACCCCTGTACCCACTGCTGGAGGAAGCCGCCAACGTCGCTCTCATCTGGAATCTGCCTGGCCTGATGAGCTACGGCGGCGGTTCCGGCATGCCGTTCACCGTGGTCTTCCAGTCTCCGGCTCAGGCGCGGGAGCGGTGGGGCGAGGCCGCCGCACGCGCCATGTGGGATGCCGCCACCTACAAGCTGATCCTTCCTGGGCTTTCGGTGGCGGACGACCTTGACGAGATGTCGCGGCTCATCGGCGACACCTGGACGCACGCCCAACAGGTCACCCGCGGCTGGGACCACCGCCAGAACAGCGCCACCGAACACCAGATCCGCGCCATCCCACCCGACCGCATCCGCAACCTCGCAGAGGGACACGCCCTGCTCATTCCTCGTTCCAGTCCGCCGGTCCATGTCTCTCTCGTGCCATGGGACCGGCGGCCCGACGCACACATCATCCGAGCCGGTTATGACCAAGCCCGCCGAATCACCGGCCGGCTCGACACTCCTGGCAGGAACACCCGATGACCGAACCACCCGATCATCCGGAGCTGAGCCTGCAGGAACTGGCCGAAGACATCGCCACCATCTACGAGCACATCCGCTCCCATGCCGACCACCTCTCTTCACTCCGCCAGACAACGCTTGCCGTGGATGCCAAGCTCGCCGGACTACTCACCCGTCAGGCGCCGGCCGTGCAGGTGTTTCGTTGGGAGAATCTCCCCGAAGCCGAACGGGAGAAAAAACGCGCCGCCTTCACTGCCTGGGTGAACACAGTCGCCAGCCGCTACGGTTATGACGAGATCCCCGGCTGTCCGAGTTGGTGGGACCACGACGCTTTGGTAGAAGAACTCACCGCGCTGTGGATCTCGTGGACTGGCGCCTACATGTCCGGAGCCCACCCGACAGAACCCTTACGCTGGCACGAGGCGCTTCACCGTGCCCGCGACCGGATCGTCGACCTGCGTGGCGGTTGCACCTCCGCCGAACACCATGCTGCGGACCGTGATGCATAAGCCGGAGCTTCATCCGTCTGAGGAAGGAACCGTGATGACCGACACCACCGACGTCGACCCCGCTGGCCAAGGGAAGCACGACGGTCCCGCTGCACGCCTCGCCGCTGACATCGCGCTGGGCAGCGTCCGCGCTGAGGGTGGCGAACCCAGTCGGGAGGTGATCGACCTCATCGACCGTTCGGTAGCCGGCAACCTGACCCCCGCGGAGGTGGTACGGCTAACAGTCGAGCGACACCGCAGGCCCTGACGGACGTGCCATGCCCGCTGGCTCAGACCCCTACTACTACCCCGGGACCAAGGTCCTCCGTAACCGACTCCGCATCTTCGACCCAGTCGACCTCGCCCGAGCCGAGGACGACATCACTGCCGCGGCGATCTTCCAGCTGGAGCGGGATCCGATCCCCGGTGCATTCGACCTGGACCATCTGCGCCGTATCCACCACGCCATCTTCGACAGCATCTACCCGTGGGCCGGGCAGATTCGGACCGTCGACTTCACGAAGGGAGGCGCCCCGTTCTGTGGAGCGAACCAGATCGTGGATGCCGCTCATCAGGTCTTCGGGCGACTGCACGACGAGAACCACCTAGTCGGCCTTCCACGTGACCGGGTGGTCGATCGGATCACCGCCTACCACGGCGCGGTGAACTACCTCCACCCGTTTCCAGAAGGCAACGGGCGTGCCCAGCGGGCCTTCCTCGGCCAACTGGCCCGCAACGCGGGCTACGTGATCCGTTGGGATCTGCTTGACCCCGCCATCAACGAATACGCTTCCCACCAGCAACGCACCCTCGCCACGTCTCAGCCGATGCGGCTCGTCTTCGATGAGATCGTCGAGGACCACCGGCCCGGAGCTGTCGTAGAACGGGCGATCGAGGCAGCGCGGCTGCAGCTACTCGCCCACCAGGTACGCGTGGACGCTGCCGCGCATGAGGCGACCGCGCGCCGACTGCGGACAGAGGCTGCCCAGGGCCGGGGCCGCCACGTTGTCGAACTCGTGGAACGCCGGAACGAGCTCGATGGGCGGGTGCGTGCCATCCAGGAGCTCGACGATGCGGATCTCGGCCGTAGGCAACTCACCGGGGAACAGGCCGGCAGGTTCGACCGTATCGCCGGCCCCGAACCCGGCCGGGCGAACACACTGCTCGAGTACCACACACTCACTGCCCGATGGAAAAGTCTGTACGCCTCCGCACAGGCACTCGACGGGCTGGCAGCCGAACGACCTGCTGACCTGGCCCTCCGTCAGCACGCCCGTGCGGACCGCATCACCCAGCGCGCAACTATTCAGATGGAGCAAGCCGTGGACTTTGAGGCCGCCAAGTCAGCAGCCGAGCGGCTACGCACCGCACGACACGCAGCTGGTCCTGTCCCCGATCGCGATCATACGGCTGCCAGCTACAACTTCCGTTCCGTCGACATGAACACCGCTGGTTCTGCCAGATTCGCACCGACCCTTGAGCCGCCGGAGTCGACGGTCGGCCGCTACCCAGGCGAGGAGGTAGCCCATCCAACGGTCGAGCTAGCGCCCGATGACGGTATCGGTGTCGAACCGTAGGTGTATGCCACCAGACCTGGGCGGGCCGCCCACAGTCCCGACGGCCCTCGGTGGAAGTGAGGGTCGGGGTCGCCTACTGGTTCGCCACGGACCTCAGATCCATCCGTGGCAGCCCTTCCAAGACCTGGCCCAGCACTCCAGGCACGCGGTCGGTGGTGCTGCATGTGACCACCTGGACCAGTTCGGGTGGTAGGTCGCGGAGAATCTGTGCGATGAGCACCTTGTCCACGGTGCCGGCCAGGTGGACGTCCTCGAAGACCACAGTGGACATGCCTGCGGCGGCACCCCATGAGTGGAGCAGTTCGGACAGTCCGTGTCCAAGCCTCAGCAGCTCGCTGTGAGTCATCTCGCGCCAGTCCTGGCTGGGAGACTCCTCATCTAGTCGGGCAGTCAGGTCGGGGGCCAGGGTGTAGACCGTCGCAAGCGTACGACGGATACCGGCCGGATCGTGTTCAAGCATCCATGGCACAACCTCGCGCACCAACGCGGCGGTTGCGGGCCGCTCGCGCCCATCTGTCCCAGGCTGACACTCGAACGTCTGGTATGGACCTGTCATGTTCTCACCAACATCTGCCCGATACTCCGCTGACGCCTGTAGGCGCTGACGTAGCACTCCTGTTGGCCCGATGAGCCAGTAGTGGCTGATGGCACAACCGGTTGGCAGTGTCGGTACGGTGCTACTCATCGGCTCCCTCACCCGTGATCCTGGACAGACGGGGAGCCGAGAACGCCGCCTATCGGCATGACACCGCTCCCGGCTCCCCGCTGCTCCCCCGTGACGGCCGCACCGCGCTGCGGCCGAGTCCGTTCGCCGCGATAGAGACTCGATCGCTCGCTAATGGACTGTCTGACACGTAATCGCACGCTCTGGCCTATGTCCAGCACGATCCGGAGTGACGCAACTTCAGGACGCAAGAGCATCGATCCAGATGGCCGATGCGCAACTTTCGGACGCAACTTCAGATCGTCCATCTTTGTCCTGCATATCCTTCGCTTGACCGATAACCCCTGCATGTTCGGGAGGAAACATGCGGCTAACCCCGACGCCCAACGGTCGCCTTCGTGAGCTCCGGGAATCCAAGGGACTCACGCAGGCCGAGATGGCGAGCGCCTGCGGCGTAGGTCTACGGACCTACCAGCTCTGGGAGTCTGGCAGGACCCAGACACCCCAGGAACGCACGCTCGCCGGCCTGTACCACCTCACCGGCAAGAGCAGCCCGGAGGAGGTCGGCTTCCACGCGCGACCACTCTCGCCCATCTCAGTCCCGGCCACCGGCAATCTGGTCGCGGTCACGACCGCGGCGCTCCGTGGGCATCCTCCTGCGGCTGTAACCACGATGCTGGCGTCAGGTCGGGCGGCTCGTCGCATCGGTACGACCGAACTCGACCGTATCCGCACTCGCACACACTTGCTCTCAGGAATGTACGACCAGTGGGGTGGCGGTGCGGTTACCCGAACCGCTCTGATCGACACGATGCGACACGCCGCCAGATACCTGAGCGCCACCTATGTCTCCGACAATGCACGAAGCAACATGTGGGATGCCGTAGCGGAACTGTCGCTCATCGTGGCAGCGATGCTGACCGACCACGCCGACCTACCCACGGCCCAGACCACGCTCCTGGTCGGTCTGACCGCCGCCCGTGATGCGGGAGCGCATCGGCGGGCGTTGCGCGGACGGATCCTGGCGCAACTCGTCCGTCAGACGCTGGGCCGACGCGATCTGAGCACCGCCCTCGAGTTGCTCGACCTGGCTGACAGCGTGGCCGAGTCCCAACACCTGCCTACCGACGTCGTTGCCCTCTTCAGCGCTCTACGCGCTGGCGCAACCGGCGCTCTTGGACGGCTGGGGGACACCCGGACCCTTGCCAACCGGGCCCTGGACCTGCACGCCTCGGCGCGAAGGCCGGCCGTCACGCGTGGCGAGGTGACCTACGAGGCTGGATTCGGACTTGCTTGTCTCGAACTGTGTGCTGGCTTGGACGTCGACCACGCCACAGTCGTGCTGGACAAGGCGATCGCCAGTTTCTCACCATCTCAGGTCAGACAACGTACACACGCGCGCACCTTTCGGTTGTTGACCCTGACCGAGCGAGGCGACGCCACCACCGCGCTCCATGACGTCGTCGAGCTTCGCACCGACGTCGACACACTGCGTTCGGCCCGGATCCGCGAATCGCTTGCACTCACCCATCTTGTTCCACGTGTGGTGCGTGGTGAGCCTGAAGCGATCAGAGTGTCCACCGCCCTGCACGCCTACCCCACACCCCTTCCGACCGCGTTCCTGCGGTCTCGTCCCAGCCCTACGGAAGTCGCCGCCGCCCTACATCTCGCCGGTTGACAGCCCGACCCCGGGGTTCGTAAAGGAGTAGCGACATGGATCTGCACCTGGCCGGTAGGACCGCGGTGGTCACCGGCGCGAGCAAGGGCATCGGCTTGGCCATCACCGCCCAACTGTTAGCCGAGGGTGTCCGGGTGATCGGAGCGTCCCGCACGGTCACTCCTGAACTGGCTGGACTCGGCGTACCCACAGTGTGCGTGGACCTGACCACCGCTGACGGACCAGCCCGCCTCGCAGACTCGGCACTCACCACCTTGGGCGGAATCGACATACTGGTCAACAACGTCGGCGGTTCCGAGCGGTTCCTACCGTTCCTCGAGGTGACCGACGCCGACTGGCAGGATGCGTTCAATCTGAACTTCCTCAGCGCCGTACGACTGTGCCGTGCACTGCTACCCAGCCTGTGCGAACGCCGTGGCTCGATCGTGAACATCTCGTCGGGATCCGCCCGCATCCCCGGCGGCCCCCTCGACTACAGCGCGGCCAAAGCCGCGCTCACCAACGTCAGCAAGATGCTCGCCGAGGAGTTCGGCCCGCGCGGTGTGCGGGTCAACACCGTCTCCCCTGGCATCACCCGCACGCGCGTCTGGGAAGGAGACGGAGTCGGCGCCCAACTCGCTTCCGCCGCAGGAGTGGACCAGGCGACGTTTCTCGCCGGGCTTCCCGCGGCGGCCGGTGTCACCACCGGCCGGCTCGTCGAACCGGTCGAGATCGCCAGCTTGGTCGCCTGGCTGGTCTCTGACCACGCGGCCTCTGTGACCGGTGCCGACTACCTGGTCGACGGGGGTGCGGTCAAGACCGTGTGACCAGACGCGAAACCCATCAGGTGATCCCCAGGAAGCTTGCCAACGCTCGGACGAACGCACGGTCGTTGCCGTGCCCGTATTGGGCCGCGGTGTACAGGGCATACGGGTGCATCCCTCGGGCCGATCCGTCGATCACCTGGATGAGTTGGTTCAGAAACTGGGCCGTCTCCACGTCGTGTGAGGACTTCGCGACACGGGTAGCGAGCAGGCGGACGCCCTCTTCGCCAGCCTCGGCGTTCAGGTACGTATCCGCGGTGCGCAGAAGGGTGCCGTAGGGAGCTCGGAGGTTCCGTCGCCAGTAGGGTTCGACAAGGCAGGATCGTCCGACGCGGGCGAGAACACCATGCGCCGGTGGCACCCGAGGCATCGGATAGGCGTCAGCCAAGGTGTAGGTCCGCTGCGGCGTCATCGCGAAGCGGAACACCACGGTGCCTCCGGCGAATGACCAAATCGGTGTCGTACGCGGTTGCACCCAACCCTGGGATGGCATGCCCAACCGGCGACGGTTGATCCACACATCCCGTTGATGCTGGGCCGCGCGCAGGTCCGGCCCAGCGAGCACACGGCCCTGGCAGTACTCGTGCCCGAGGTCGCCGAGGATGTCGGCGATAGGAACATCCACCGGGCCGGGAATGTATCCGGCGCGGAACGGAGCGAACATCGCAGCACGCACCGCCGGGTGTTCCACGGCGCGGGCGAGCATGGCGCCGTAGGCGATCGGGTCAGGTATCGCCGTGGAGATCGGGCTGCTCTGCTCCAACTCACCCGGACGGTACCTGTCAGTGCCTACGCGTCCTTGATCGGTGCTCACTGGTAATGCCCTTCGGTCCGGCCAAGTCGGTCTTCGAAATATCTGGGCCATCGGTTCCCCGCGTGCTTGCCTGTGGTCAGCACGCTCCGTGCCGACCGACTCGGTGGCGACCCACGATCGATACGCCACGCCCTGCCGTGAGTCCACGAGGAACCCTCCGGTGCTCCCCCGTGCCCGTACCTGTCCTGTGTCCCGTCATCGGTTCGTCTTTCCCAGCGCAACCAGCACGAGAGCGATCACGATCCCCGCTAACACGGTGGCGGGAGCGAGGTGGGTGGTGTCCCACAGCCACATGGTGAACTCGTCCCACAGTCTGTTCCCGGCCCCGGCGCCGACCAGGACCAGTCCTCCGACCGCCACCGGTGCGCTGATCCACCGGGCCCGGCGGCGGATCCGAAACCAGCCCCCGCGTTCCCGACGGATCTCCCACTCCCGCCTCACGCCGACCGCCACCGAGGTGTGTGGGCCTCCCGGATGGCCACGCGCAGCAGTTCACGGGTGGGACAGGTGCCACCCAGGCCGCGGATCCGCCACCACGGATGGCAGCTGTGGCAACGGCCCCGGGAGTCGAGTTGGTGCACCACGGCCACCGAGACCACGGTCCGTTGCAGCACCTCGACGGGAACGTCGGTCAACCCAGCCAGTTCATCCACAAGCCGGTCACGAACGGCTCCGTCCGGCTGGCCGGTGCCGTGTTCACTGCCTGCCGAAGTGCTGCTCACCGTTGAACTCCGCGGTTGACGTCGTCCAGGCGCCGACGCACGTAGCAGTTGTGAGTCCCGCACCCGCACACCGGCATTCCGGTCGGGGCGTGGATCACCGCCATCCGGGTGGCGAACCGCCGCAGGTCGGCCACGTCGGCGCCGCAGTGGCAACACGACCGGGGCGCGTCACAGCGTCCACATACCTCGGGTTGCTCTGACGTAGCCGGCGAGCGGCCAGGAACTGCCGCAGGCCCGGACGCGGCGGACAGCGATGAGTCAGATTCCCGTCTGGGGAGTCCGGCTCCAGTCATGCCGTTCGAGGCACGCTCCTGGCGTCGGGCATCCTCAGCGAGCCGCTGGTACGCCCGATGTCCGGACACCTCCC
>DATCXL010000900.1:0-2662 GCA_036565825.1 Mycobacteriales bacterium | reverse complement strand
GATGGCCGAGGAGTTCGCGTCGTAGGCCAGCGCGCCCTCGGCACGGACCTCCAACGTCAGGCCGAAGTGCTCCTCCAGGACCCGGGTCAGTTCGGTTCGTTCGCGTGAGAGCACGTCCCGTTCGGCGTCGGCGAGGTCCTCACGGCGAACCAGTGGGTTCTCGACCAGCTTGCGACGCAGGCTCCGGCGCGGTTGTTCGAGCAGGGTCGGGTCAGGAGCCAGCAGGTCGTCGGGATGGTCGAACGGCGACAGTGGTCGGGCCAACAGGTGCGGCAGCAGCGGGCGGTGGACGGTGAGCAGCGCCTCCTCGCGGCGTTCCCCCCAGGCCATGGCCGTGCCGTCGGTTTCGGTGACCAGGCCCCAGTCGACGAGCTGCCCGAGGGCGGCGACCAGTTGCCGCCGCTCGGGCAGGGTGTCGCCGATCGGGACGCCGATCGCGGCGGCGTCGGCGCGCACCTGGTCGATCAGGACCGAGATGAGAACCTGCTCCCCCGTGTCGGGGGCCAGCAGTGCGGCACACAGCAGTGCCAGGTGGGTGTAGGTGCCCGGGGTGAAGTCCCGACCCTCCCCTCGCCGGGCCGGTCGGGCCGGCGCCAGCGGGTCGACCGGCCCCTTGACCAGCCGGGCGAACGACGCCTCCACCACCAGCCCGTACCCGAGTTGGGTCGTGAACATCGTCCGTAGTGCGGGAGCGTGCAGCCGAACCAGGGCGAGCTGGTCGGGATGCGCGGAGGCGGTGAGGATCGGGTTGGCCAGCAGCGCCCGGGCTGCGTCCAGGCGTTCGGTCGCCGCGCGGGTCGAGGTGCCGGTGTCGGCCCCGGTCCGGGCGCTCATGCGTTCACCGCCGGTGCGACCGTGAAGCGACCGAGCGGTCGGCCGGTCCGGTGTAGGGGAAGGGCGACGAGGGCGATGTCGTGGATGGTCACCGTGCCGTCGTCGCTGGTGACGACCGTGGCGTGACCGGGACGTGGTTCGGCCCACAGCACCAGACCCAGGTCGGTGGCCCGCCGCTCGATCGGCCCGCCGAATCGGCCGGCCGAGGCCAGTAGGTCGGCGAGCCGGTCCATCAACAGGTTGCGGGCGGCGCGGCTGAGTCGGCAGTTGTCCAGCGGGCCGACGGCGGCGAGCTCGGCGGCGGCTGCCCTGCGCGCCTGGTTCCTCCCCTCCGCGTCCGCAAGCAGTCGCTCCCGGTCCATGCCGGGGTCGGGGACGGCAGCGGTACGACCACGGGCGGCGCGGTCACCGCGCTCGCGTAGCGATATCGGCACGTCGACCGGGTCGGACTCCCACCACGAGTCGGACGGCCCGGCCCACGGTCGGTCGGGCTCCTCTGGCCCGAGCAGCAGGTGCCGCGCGGGGTAGCTGCCGAACGCGGCGTCGTAGAGTCGGTGTGCGGTGTCGGTGTCGGCCTCGTGGAACCAACGGGCGAGTTTGAGCAGGTCCGCGCGCCGGGAGATGCCGGTGCCCGACGATGCGAGCATCCGCTTGGCGTTGGTGATGAGCTGTCCGAGTGCCTGCCGGGCGGCCGCGCGGAGCTGGTCGGGCCCGGACCGTCCGTCCGTACCGCCGTACCAGGCCGCGAGTTGTTCCCAGTCAGACCGGACCCGACCGGGGGAACGTTCGACCACCAGCAGGTCGCCGGTCATCGCGGGCACGGTCGGTAGGTTGTCCACCACGCGGTCGACGAGGGTGAGCAGGGTGGACAGTCGCTCGGCGATCACCGGGGAGTTGCGGTTGACGTCGGCGGCGATGAGGTCGGTGTAGTCCAGAAGTAGACCCTTGAACTGGGCGTACTCCTCTCCCGCCAGATCGTAGCGGGACAGGACACCGGAAAGATAGGCGTAGAAGTCGGTGACCGACTCGGTGAACACGCGGTGGTCGTTGAACACCCCGGTTACCGGACCGGCCAGAGCATCGGAGTTGATTTCGCGGCGGGTGTTGCCGATCTGGACGAGGATGCTGTCCAGGCTGTCGACGATCCGGGCGAGTAGTTCGCGGGCGACCTCGCGTGCGCCCTCGACACTGTGCAGGATCTCCTCGGCCTCCCGGTGCAGTCGCCCACCGAGTTTGGACACCAGATAGCGGGACCGGGACCGGTGGTAGTCGGCGATCGTGGGCACCCGGGTGTCCCGTACGGACCGGACGAGATTGCCCCAGATGACCAGTTGCCGGCACCGGTCCTCGGCGGTGTCGGGGTCCAGCGTGATTCCGTGTTCGGCGAGTTGGGTGGCGACATCCCTGGCGGACAGGTCCGCCAGCAGGGTGCTGGTGAACAGCCGCATGATCGCGATGTAGTCCCCGGCGACGTCGGCGGTCAGGTAGCTGAACAACGAACGTTGTTTGGGGAGTACATCCCGGTCTGGCAATGTCGTCCCTGTATCTGGTGGAGCCGAATGATCTTCGGTACTGCCCATGCCGCCCTCCCGGCCGTGCCGCCCGAACACGAACAACGCCGGGGACGGTAGTGCCGCCCACCGACAGTTCTGGATTCGGGCGGGAGAGTATCGGTAAGGCGGCCGCCTTGTACCGGTGTGGGATGTCCGGTACGTATTCTCCGTCCGACAGTCGGGCGTGTGGTCAGTCCAGCAGGCGGGCGGTGCGGAGGCGGTCCAGGGCGGTGCCGTCGGCGAGTTCGGCTCTGGCCTCGGGGTGGGCGTGGTAG
>DATCXL010000687.1:0-2261 GCA_036565825.1 Mycobacteriales bacterium | reverse complement strand
ACGCCACGCGAACCCCGCTCCTTGCATCTCATCCCCCTGAGCCCGCCCCGAGGTTGGTTCGGGCGGCGATCTGCGGCGTCGGGGGTCCACTCGCGTGTGTCGGTACACGCCACGCGAACCCCCCTCTTGCATCTCATCCTCCTGAGCCCGCCCCGGCGGTCCGATGCGGAGGATCCCGGTGATCCGGTCGCATATCTTGTTCAACGACAGGTGGGCGACGGTCAGGCTTCGCCGACGCGCTGGTGGCCCGGTGCGCCGGACCGTCGCGGCGGTCGCAGCGTGGTGGCACAACCTGGGTCGGGTCGTATCCGGCCGACGCGGGTAGAATCCGATCGATCCGAGCCGTCCGACCGTCAGGAGTGCCGTGTCCCGGCGTCTTTTTACCTCTGAATCCGTCACAGAGGGTCACCCCGACAAGATCGCCGACGCGATCAGTGACTCGATCCTGGACGCACTCATCGCGCAGGACCCTCGGAGCAGGGTCGCGGTGGAAACGCTGATCACGACCGGCCAGGTGCACGTGGCGGGCGAGGTCACCACGGCCGGGTACGTCGACATCCCCACCATCGTCCGGGACAAGATCCTCGAGATCGGTTACGACTCGTCGAAGAAGGGCTTCGACGGCGGGTCGTGTGGGGTGAGCGTGTCCATCGGCTCGCAGTCACCGGACATCGCACAGGGCGTGGACTCGGCCTACGAGACGCGCGTCGAGGGTGTCATCGACGAGATCGCCCGGCAGGGCGCGGGCGACCAGGGCATGATGTTCGGCTACGCCTGCGACGAGACCCCGGAACTCATGCCGCTGCCCATCGCGCTGGCTCACCGGTTGGCCCGTCGGCTCTCCACGGTCCGCAAGGATGGCACGATCCCCTACCTGCGACCGGACGGCAAGACGCAGGTCAGCATCGAGTACGTCGACGGCAAGCCGCGACGACTCGACACCGTGGTGGTGTCCAGCCAGCACGCCGAGGACATCGCCCTGGACACGCTGCTCAAGCCCGACATCAAGGACCACGTGGTCGATCCGGAACTCGCCGCCCTCGGGCTGGAAAGCGACGGGTACCGCCTGCTGGTAAACCCGACCGGCAAGTTCGTCATCGGTGGTCCGATGGGAGATGCCGGACTGACCGGCCGGAAGATCATCGTTGACACCTACGGAGGTGCCGCCCGGCACGGCGGCGGCGCGTTCTCCGGCAAGGATCCGTCCAAGGTGGACCGCTCCGCGGCCTACGCGACCCGTTGGGTGGCCAAGAACGTGGTAGCCGCCGGGCTTGCCACCCGGTGCGAGGTGCAGGTGGCCTACGCGATCGGCAAGGCCGAGCCGGTGGGCCTGTTCATCGAGACGTTCGGCACCGAGGTGGTCGCGCCGGAGAAGATCCAGGCGGCCCTGACCGAGGTGTTCGACCTGCGCCCGGCCGCGATCATCCGCGACCTCGACCTGCTGCGCCCGATCTACGCCAAGACCTCGGCCTACGGCCACTTCGGTCGCGAACTGCCCGAGTTCACCTGGGAGCGCACCGACCGCGCGCAGGAACTGAAGAACCTCGTCCTGGACTAGGTGGCTGGTTACGGACCCCGCCGAGGTTGATCCCCGGCACCGGGCCCGCGGTACCGGATCGCACCCTGTGGGGTGGAGCTCCGCTCCACCCCACACTTCCCTCTGACACGCCACCGGTGGTGAAGCAGGAAACCCAGCAGGCGACTGCTGGAATCCCCCGCCTTCAGGCGGGAGAGGAAGTCAACATGAGCACCCGCCGCCGCCCGGAGGTGCGTGAGCCGGCCGAGCGTGACCCGGTGGCGCGGCTGGTCGTGGACGTACCGTTGGCCCACCTGGACCGGCCGTTCGACTACCTCGTGCCGACCTCACTTGACGGCGACGTGGTGCCCGGGGTGCGGGTACGGGTGCGGTTCGCCGGTCAACTCGTCGACGCGGTGGTGCTCGACCGGGTCGCCCGCAGCGACCACACCGGCAGGCTGTCCTACCTCGAACGGGTGGTTTCCGCCGAGCCCGTGCTCAGCCCACAGATCGCCCGACTGGCCCGCGCGGTCGCGGACCGCTGGGCCGGTTCGATGCCCGACGTGTTGCGCCTGGCCCTGCCACCCCGACATGCTCGAACCGAGTCCGGCGGTGCCGGGGGCATGGCGCCCACGCCTCCCGAGCCGCCCGACCCTGCCGGATGGTCCCGGTACGCCGCCGGCGACGCGTGGTTGCGGGCAGTCCACGCGGGCCGTCCCGCCCGGGCGGTCTGGTCGGCACTGGC
>DATCXL010000883.1:0-4277 GCA_036565825.1 Mycobacteriales bacterium | reverse complement strand
CGGTAGGCCGTGGGGGAGGTCTGCATGGTCTGGCTGAAGTGGTGGCGGTAGGTGACCTGGGTTTCGAATCCGACGGCGGCGGCGATGTGGTCGATCGGCATGCTCGTCGTTTCGAGCAGGGCGAGGCTGGCCTGAACGCGTTGGTTGATCAGCCAGCGGATCGGACTGAGGCCGGTGGACCGGGCGAAGTGGCGCAGGTACGTGCGGGCTGACATGTGGGCGCTCCGGGCCAGTGTTTCGACCGTGATGGGTTCGGTGAGGTGTTCCGTGGCCCAGTCCATGCTGCGTGCGATTCCGTCGTCGTCGGGGACACTGGTCACCGGCGCCTCGACGAACTGGGCCTGTCCACCGTCGCGGTGTGGCTGGACCACCAGCCTGCGGGCGACCGCGTTGGCGATGGTCGCACCGTGGTCCTGCCGGATTATGTGTAGGCACACGTCGAGCCCGGCCGCGCTGCCCGCGCCGGTGAGCACGTCCCCGTGGTCGATGTAGAGCACGTTGGGGTCGACGTCGACGGCCGGGTAGCGGCGGCGCAGCAGGTCGGCGAAACGCCAGTGGGTGGTGGCCCGACGTCCGTCGAGCAGGCCCGCGGCCGCGAGCGCGAACGCGCCGGAGCAGATCGACATGACCCGGGCGCCGCGTCGGTGCGCCAGGTGCAGGGCGGCGAGCAGTTCCGGTGAGGGGTCACCGGTGGTGTCCGGTACGCCGGGCACGATCACCGTCGAGGCCTGGGCGAAGACGTCCAGCCCGTGCGGGGTGTACAGGCTGGCGCCGCCGACGACGGGTACCGGCCCGGGGCGCTCGGCGCAGATGGTGAGGTCGTACCAGGGCCGCTCGAACTCCGGACGGGGCAGTCCGAACACCTCGGTGACGATGCCCGCCTCGAAGCCCGACATGCCGGCATAGGCCAGGACAGCCACGGTACGGTCGCTGCTCGTGGAGGACATGGCGGTATCTTAGCGAAAGGTGTCATTCACGCCACTGGTGGCGGTGGCCGCGGACCACTGATGATCATTGGCATGTCCAACGTGCTTTCCGTTCCGCCGGCGTCACCGGCGGATGCCGCCGCCCACTTCGCCGCCCGACTCTGCCTGGAAACCGACGTCAGCGACGTCCACGCCGATCTGGAATCCGGCGCCTCCGGGCTCGTGGTGGTGGACTCCCGTGACGACCGGGCGTGGCGGCAGGGGCACCTGCCCGGCGCCATCCACCTGCCCACGGCCGAGATCGCGACGCGGGCGGCCGAACTGGTCCCGACCGGCACCGCGGTGGTGACCTACTGCTGGGGCCCGGGGTGCAACGGCGCCACCAGGGCGGCGCTGGAGTTCGCCCGGCTCGGTTACCCGGTCAAGGAGATGATCGGCGGCTACGAGTACTGGGTCCGCGAGGGCTTCGCGGTGAACACCGACGCCGGGCCCACCTGGCGGCCGGTCGATGACCTGACCGCACCGGGGTCCGACGTCGACTGCGGATGCTGAGGTGACCGTCGGCTCGATCGAGGCGCCACCGAAAGGTTCTGGGCATCGGCGGAGCTGGCGGGACTTCCGCCTGCTGTGGGGTGGACAGAGCGTCAGCCTGGTCGGTGACCAGGTCTTCCTGCTCGCGCTGCCGCTCGCCGCGTTGGTGGAACTGCATGCGAGCACCTTCGAGATCGCCGCGCTTGCCGCGTTGGCCAAGCTTCCGTTCCTGGTGATCGGTCTGCCGGCCGGGGTCTGGGTGGCGCGGCTGGGCATGCGCCGGTCAATGCTCGGTGCCGACGTGGTGCGGGCGCTGACCGTCCTGTCCCTGCCGGTCGCCGTGTCGTTCGGTGTACTGACCAGGCCGCACCTGCTGCTGGTGGCCCTGGTCACCGGCATCGCCATGGTCTTCTTCCAGGTGGCCTACCAGTCGTATCCGCCGATGTTGATCACCGACGACCGGCAACTGCACGCGGCCAACACCCGACTGTCCTTCTCCGAGTCCACCGCCCTGCTGGTCGGCCCGGGTCTGGCCGGCTTCGTGATCAGCGCGCTGGGAGCGGTCCGCGCCCTGTTCGCCGATGCCGCCAGCTACGTGTTCAGCGTGCTGACCCTGCTGGCGATCCGGCACCGGGAACCGGTGTCGGTCGTCCCCGAGGTCCGACGTTCGATGTGGCAGGAGGTGGGCGACGGTTTGCGGTTCGTGGCGAACCAGCCCGTACTCCGTCCCATCATGGTGGGCGGCGCTATCTACAACGTCGGCCTCGCGATGTACGAGTCGCTGATCGCTGTGTTCGCGGTCCAGGAGTTGCGCATGGACCCGTGGATGCTCGGCGTCGCCCTGGCACTCGGTGGCGCGGGCTTCCCGCTGGGCAGCCTGTTCGCCCGCAGGCTCGCTGACCGGTTCGGCATCGGTCCGTCGCTGATCATCGCTGGCGTGCCCTCCGTGCTTGGCCTGGTCATCAGCGCGGGCGCCTACGGCCGCCTGTCCGTGCCACTGCTCGCCGCCGGAACCCTCATCAACGGCGTCGGCCAGGGCAGCTTCGCGGTCAACGCGCTCACCATCCGGCACCTGGTCACCCCGTTGGACCTGGCCACCCGGGCAACCGCCGTGCACCGGTTCGTGACCTGGGGCGTTCTGCCGGTCGGCGCCGTCATCGCCGGGATCGTCGGCACCGTGTTCGGTCTGCGCGTCGCGATGCTCACCGCGGCCGGTACCGCGACACTGTGCATGATTCCGCTGTTCGGCCGCCCCCTGCGGCAGACCAGGCGACTGACCCGGGTGACGACACTGCCCGAGCCCGACCCGGCCTCGGTAGCGCCTTCGGACCTTCCGTCCATGGATCGGTCAGCGTGATCATCCGACCGGCTGTGCCGGTGGCCCGCGCCTGGATGCGTTCTCGCCACCCGTTCGGTATGGCCGGTGATGTGCTGCCCATCCGGCCCGCCGAGTCTGTCGGACACCGACGCTCCCGACACGTGCCCGACGCTCAGATGCCTCCGGGGCTGGTGTCGTCGTGGATCGGGTGGACTGGGTGGAGTTGGGTTTGCAGGCCGGTGAGGAGGATGTCGAGTCCGCTTTCGAGTTCGGCGTGGCCGTCGTAGCTGGCCAGGACGGGGGCGAGGGCGCGGAGTCGGGGGAATTCACGGATGGGTAGTCGGTGTAGGCCAAGGCGGAGCAGGTCGTCGGTTTCCTCGGGGTTGTCAACGAGCTCCTGGAGTTCGTTGAGAACGTGGCCATACAGGAAGCCGAAGAACGAGCGGTAGACGTGTAGCGCGTCGGCGTCGTCGAACCCGGCGCGGATGAGCAGTTCGAGGAAGCTCTCCAGCGGCCGCAGCGTGCCCAGTGGACGCAGCCCGAGGGGGGTCGCCAGTGGTCGGGTGACCAGGAGGGGGACGACGTTGGGGTGGACCAGTGCGAGGCGACGGAACTGGTGCGCCACGGAGCGGGCCTGGTTGACCCAGTCGGTGTCGGTGGTGTCGATGCTCAGTTGGTCCAGGACCACCTCGGCGAGGCCGTCGAGGACGGCGGCCTTGTTGGGCGCGTAGCGGTACAGCGACATCGGGTCGCGGTCCAGGGCCTGGCCGAGCCGGCGCATGGACAGGTGCTCCACGCCGTGCCGGTCGACGATCTCCAGGGCGGCGTGCAGCAGCACGCCGCGGGTGATCGGGGTGCGCGGGCGTGGCCCGGTCGTGTCCCGGTCCCCGGGGTCGTCCACGGACTCGCTGTTGTCATCGCGCGGCGTGCGGGCGTCTTCGGTGGGCGGGTGGGGCATCAGCTCACCGGCCCTTTTCCGAACTGTTGCGGCACCATGTCATCAGTGTAGGCGGCGTGCGTAGAACTACGACGTCGACCTCCATCGAATGATGAGGCTTGTATATCTACACCGTAGGGCTACAGTCACCCTATCGAACGATCCACGGCCTCGTTCCCTCACGACTTCTGTGGCCGCCACGCTGGTAGGGGGCGCACATGCAACTTTCAGAGATCAACGACGATCGCAATGTCGGCCATGTCCACAGCATTCCGGGGGTCGTCGAGTTCGGGGTCGAGGTGCTCCCGGGCGGGCAGGGCAGCCTGGTGCGGGTCGGGGGTGAGTTGGACGTGGCCACCGCTCCGCTGCTACGGATGGTGGCCCACGGCGCCCTGGCCGGGCAGCCCGGACAGGTTCACCTGCACCTCGGCGAGGTCACCTTCTTCGACAGCGCCGGCTTGGACGTCCTGATCGGACTGCGCAGCGCCGCCCTGCTCGCGCCGTCGGTCACCGCCAGCAGGCCGGTACGGCGGCTGATCGAACTGGCCGGCGCAACCCACCTGTT
>DATCXL010000877.1:0-16187 GCA_036565825.1 Mycobacteriales bacterium | reverse complement strand
AACAGGTTCGACCGGGCGCTGGTGGCGCTGGACTTCGACGGCACCCTGGCACCCATCGTGGCCGATCCGACCACCAGTCGGATCGCCCCGGGTGGTCTGGACGTGCTGCGCCGGCTGGCCGGGGTGGTTGGTCGGATCGCGGTCCTGACCGGTCGGCCGGCGGCCACGGTGGTCAAGCTGGGCGGTCTGGACGGGGTGCCGCGCCTGCTGGTGGAGGGCCAGTACGGTGCCGAACACTGGTACGAGGGTCGGCTGGAGGTGCCCGAGCCACCGCCGGCCATCGAGGCGGTACGCGCGGAACTGCCCGCCGTCCTGGCCGACGCGGATCCCGGGGTGCGGGTCGAGGACAAGAGGCTGGCACTGGCCGTGCACACCCGGCGTGCAAGTGACCCGGACGGCGAACTGGCGGCGCTGACCGCGCCGGTCGAGGAGCTCGCCCGGGCACACGGCCTCGCGGTCAGTCCTGGGCGGTACGTGCTGGAGATCCGCGAGCCGGGCGAGAACAAGGGGCGCACCCTGGCCCGACTGGTCGCCGACTTCGAACCGGCCGCGGTGCTCTTCGTCGGTGACGACGTCGGAGATCTACCGGCGTTCGACACGGTCGAGGCGCTGCGTGCCGATGGCATACCCGGGGTGACCGTGTGCAGTGCGTCCAGCGAGGCGCCCGTGGTGGCCGCCCGGGCCGACCTGGTGGTGAACGGTCCCGCCGGGGTGGTCGCGTTGCTGTCCGCGCTGGCCGAGTCGGTGGGCGCCGCACCGGCCTGATCCGGCCGGCTGGGTCTGAAAGGTCAGTCAGGCCAGACCTGTCGGGTCAGGCCCGAATCTCAGCGGCGGGTGTGGGCGCGCCGCGCAGGGCCGACAGTTGCTCGGCGAACCATGCGGCCGGGGGGAGCGCGGTGGCCGCCGCCACCATCTGCCGGGTCCGCTCGGCGCGTTCGTCGCCGGGCATGGACAGTCCGGCGTGCAGCGCGTCCGCGGTCTGTCTGATGTCGTAGGGGTTGACGACCAGTGCGTACGGGCCGAGCAGGTCGAAGGCCCCGGCCTCCCGGGAGAGCACCAGCGCACAACCGTGCTCGGCCAGGATGGCGCCCTCCTGGGCGACCAGGTTCATGCCGTCCCGGATCGGGTTGACCAGCAGCACGTCGGTCGCGACCAGCGCGGCCAACGAGCCGGGGTAGTCGTCGGTCAGTTCCAGCATGACCGGCGTCCACTTCTCGGTGCCGAACTCGGCATTGATCTGGTCGGCCAACTGCCCAACCGCGTGGGTGTACTCCCGGTACCGGGTGATGTCCTGCCGGGACGGGTAGGTGTAGGCCACGTGGGTGACCCGGTCTCGCCACTGCGGGCGGGTACGCAGCAGTTCACGGAAGGCCAGCAGGCCGCGCAGCACGTTCTTGGACAGCTCAGTGCGGTCCACCCGGCCCACCACCTGACGGTCCCCGAGTCGTTCGCGTAGTTGGACCAGCCGTTCGGTCACATCGGCCGCGCCGGCGCGGGCGAGCAGTCCGGGGCCGTCGGTGCCCAGCGGGTGCACGCCGATCCTGGTGGTCCGGCCGGCATGGCTGATCGAGGTGCCCGACCCGTCCGGCGTCGCGCCGAGGGTCCGTTCACAGCACGCGGTGAACGCACGTGCCCACCGCGGACAGTGAAAACCGAGGTGGTCGGCGCCGAGCAGTCCGGTCAGTACCTGCTCGGCGACGTCGTCGGGAAGCATGGCGTAGTAGTCCGGAGGCGCCCACGGGGTGTGCGTGAAGTGCCCGATGACCAGGTCAGGGCGTAGTTCGCGCAGCATCCGTGGTACCAGGAACAGGTGGTAGTCCTGCACCACCACGGTCGCACCCGGGCCCGCCTCGGTGGCCAGCGCCTCGGCGAACGCGCCGTTGTAACGCTGGTAGTTGTCCCACTCGCGCCGCCATGACGTGTCGAAGGCTGGCTGGGTGGGCAGGTCGTAGAGCAGGTGATGGACGAACCACAGGGTCTGGTTGGCGATGCCGTGGTAGGCGTCGTGGAACACGCCGGCCTCCACCGGCAGCATGCGTACCTCCAGCCCACCGGTGTCCACTCCGGCCGCGGCGAGATGGCCCCCGGGCGTTCGTGTCGCGACCGTGCGTTCCTGTTCGCCCAATGCGCAGCACACCCACAGCCCCCCCGCGTCCGAAAGCGCCGAGCGCATCCCACTGACCAGGCCACCGCCGCCCCGTACCGCCCGGACCGTGCCGTCGTCGCAGGTCGTCAGCGACACCGGCCCCCGGTTGGACGCGACGAGTAGCTCTCGTCCCCGCGTACTCATGCCGTCGAGACTAGATGGTTGGGGGTCATGCCCTCGCCGGGGCGGAGCCCCGGCTCCGGGGTCACGTTGTAGGGGGCATGGTGCTGTGTTGCTTTCTGTGGGGGGAGCTTCGCTCCACTCCACGCCCCCCTCAGGCCCCCGCGCTGGCGGCGTGAGCGGGACCGGCCGAGCCACCATCCAGGCGTACCACCCACGACGGCGGTGATGGCGCGCGACGTTGGCGGTCGTCGATCCTTCGACCGATCGCACCGTGACCATCGCTGGGTTGGCTCGTTGACCTCTCCGAAGGCCTCGGGTGGACCATAGAGGGGTGGTCCTACCCGAGGCCTCGCCACCTCCCAGTCAGGCGTCCCGGTGTGGTCAGGACGGTTGACATTCGCGTGAGCCGCAACGCATTGCGTGCGTGCGACGCTCGTAGGAGTTTTCCGCCCGGGTTGTCAAAGGTGACCGGCGTGGCGCATTGACCTGTGCGCTGCGTAGCCGTTCAGTGACCCTACGCACATGCCCGTGAGGGAGGCAGACATGCCCGCGAACGTATCCACAACGGCCGACCCGGCCGCCATGCACGAGTCCCCCGTCATCGAACCGGAGCCCGAGGGCACCGTCGTGCCGGCCGCGCAGTCCTCGGCTCGGACCAGTGCTGTCACCAGGGCGAGCGGAAAGGGGACCACGGTGTCGGCGACCGGTACCAGCAGCACCTCGCCGAGCAGGTCGGCCGTCGCCAGGAAGAGCGGCACGACCAGGAAGGCGGCGACCAGCCTTCCGGCCACCAGGGCCGGCGCAAGGGCGGCCAGCAGGACCACCGCAAGGACCACAGCGGCTCCGGCCAAGAAGGCGCCCGCGAAGAAGGCACCCGCGAAGAAGGCACCCGCGAAGAAGGGCATGGCGGAGAAGGCTCCGGCCAAGAAGGCCATGGCCAAGGCGGCACAGGCGAAGAAGGCCATCGCCAAGAAGGCTCCGGTCAAGAAGGCTCCGGCCAAGAAGGCGCCCGCGAAGAAGGCGCCCGCGAAGAAGGCCCTCGCCAAGAAGGCTCCGGTCAGGAAGGCTCCGGCGAAGAAGGCGCCCGTCAAGAAGGCTCCGGTCAGGAAGGCGCCCGCGAAGAAGGCCCCGGCGAAGACCACGGCCCGCAAGATGACCACCAGGACCACGGCGAAGAAGGCGGCCACCCGGGCGCCAGCCAAGAAGACCACCACCCGGGCCCCGGCCCGCGGGTCTGCCGCCGGCAGGAGCACCGCTGTCAGGCGGGCGGCGAGCAAGGCCGGTGCGCGGTCCGGCGGGAGGGGAACGGCCCGCTGACCAGATCGACTCACATCGGGCCCCAGCCCGGGCAACTCCGGCCCGGCATCGGCCGAGCACCTGGCGTTTTGCGAAGATGGCGGCAACCCGACCGGGAGAGGCTGCCATGACCGTGCCAACAGACACCACGTCAACAGAGATGGCGTCGACAGAACCGGCGGCGCCCGACGTCCGGGAACTGCTGGTCGCCGTGCTGGGTGGCACCGGGGACCAGGGGCGTGGGTTGGCGCTCCGCTTCGCAGCCGCCGGCATCCGGGTCCTGATCGGATCGCGGGATGCCGGTCGCGCCCAGCATGCGGCCGAGGACATCAACCAGGTGCTCGGGAGCGGGACCCTGGCCTGTGGCGGCACCAATGACGAGGTCGCGCGTCGGGCCGACATCGTGGTGGTGGCCGTGCCATGGGACGGTCACCGGGCCACGCTCGAGTCGCTGCGGGACGCACTGGCCGGCAAGGTGGTGGTCGACTGCGTGAACCCGATGGGCTTTGACAAGCAGGGCGCCTTCGCGCTCGACGTCGCTGAGGGAAGTGCTGCGCAGCAGGCCGCGGCTGTGCTGCCCGGCAGTCGGGTGGTGGCCGCGTTCCATCACGTCAGCGCGGTGCTGCTGTGGCAACCCGAACTGCCCGATATGGACTGCGACGTCATGGTCCTCGGTGACGACCGGGCCGCTACCGACCTGGTGCAGACGCTGGCTGGCGTGGTCCCCGGCATGCGAGGCATCTATGCCGGCCGGTTGCGCAACGCCGGCCAGGTGGAGGCGCTGACCGCCAACCTGGTCTCGGTCAACCGGCGTTACAAAGCCCATGCCGGCTTCCGCGTCACCGACGTGTGACGGTGTGGCTCCCGGTACGGCCCATTCCGGCCACCACGCTGGGTGGTCCCCTGATGCCGGACGGCGCTGACCGAGTCTCGAAGATGTGCGCCGAGACGGCCCGGAGTGCGTTCGCCGCGGTTTTGGTCTGGGTTCGGCGCGGTCAGGTTGACATGTAGGGTCTGGCTAACCAGGATCGCTCCGTCGACTGTCCGATGCTTGCGATCACGGTGTGTTCCAGGCTGATGCGCTGGGTGACCGACTCGCGTGTCCTTCCTTCGTCAGGGGTACACAGACAGCGTGGCTGAGGATCGGAACGGCATGGCCGGAAAGAGCGCGGGATCAGACCCCGCCAACCCCGCGCACACCGTTCGGACCCGGTCGGTGGATCGCCCCCAACGTCTTGGCCACCGTCCGGTGTTGGATGGTTTCCGCGGGCTCGCCGTCCTGCTGGTGATGTTCTTCCACGGTGCGCTGGACCATGTCCCCGGTGGGTTCCTCGGCGTCGACCTCTTCTTCGTGCTGTCCGGCTTCCTGATCACCACGCTGCTGCTGGAGGAGTGGGATCGACACGGCACCATCTCGCTGCGGGCGTTCTACGCCCGCCGGGTGCGGCGGCTCTTACCAGCTCTTGTCCTGCTCGTTCTGCTCGGCGGCGTGCTCGAGTGGGTGTTCGCCGACATGCGGGGCACCAAGCCCTACGTCGTCGGCGCGGTGGGCAGCCTGTTCTACCTGAACAACTGGGTGATGGTCTGGGACGGTCACGCCCTGCGTACGCTCTCACCGACCTGGTCACTCGCGGTCGAGGAGCAGTTCTACCTGCTGTGGCCGCTCACCCTGCTGCTGTTGTTGCGCAGGCGGGTGCGGCCGGCTCGGCTGCTGCTGGTGGCTGGGTCCATGGTCACGGTGAGCCTGCTGTTCATGGTCGTTGTGGCCCGCAACTACCCGAGCCACAACATCTACATGTCGTCGGTGCCGCGGGCCGGCGAACTGGCGGTCGGCGTGATGCTGTCGGTGCTGTGGCGCCAGGGGTGGCTGCCAGGGTTGCTGCGGTCCAGGTTCGTGCCGCTGGTCCCGATGACCGCCCTGGCCGTGCTGAGCTTCAACGCGCACGTGAAGAGCAGTGCCTGGCTGTACACCTGGGGTGTGCTGTTCGTCGCCGCACTGTGTGCCGGGATTTTGCTGGCCTGCAGCCTGGAACAACCGACGTCGGTGGTCGCACGACTGTTCCGGCTGCGCTTCCTGCGGTTCACCGGAAAGATCTCCTACGGCCTGTACCTGTACAACTTCCCGATGGATCTGTTGTTCGATCCGCATCGAACCGGGCTCCCGCTGTTGCCGAGTGTCGCGCTGCGACTGGCAGCCGCCTACGCCGTCGCGGTGCCGTCCTGGTACCTGGTGGAGTCGCGCTTCCTCCGACGTCGCCCGCGACCCGCCGGAGGCGCCACCGAGTCGCCTCCGGGCGTACTGGTGAACGGACGGGCAGGCGGGTGACCAGATTGCGGACGGCCATCCACTGTGCTGAGGTGGGCACCCACCGGTGGCTGGTCCAGGATCAGCCGGGGTGCCGGTCGGAGGCCGGGTCTCCGCGCCCGGGCACCCCGACCGGCGGGTGCTACTGGTCGTAGGTGTGCTCGGGACCGGGGTAGTCGCCGTTACGGACGTCCTCGGCGTAGCGGTGCACCGCGTCGGACAGCACACCGCGCAGATCCGCGTACTTCTTGACGAAACGTGGGGCGGGGCCACCCCGCAGACCGGCCATGTCCTGCCAGACCAGCACCTGCGCGTCGCAGTCGGCACCCGCGCCGATGCCGATGGTGGGGATCGTCAGTTCGGCGGTGAGCCGCTTGGCCACCTGGGCCACCACCATCTCCAGCACCACGGAGAACGCCCCGGCATCCTGTAGAGCCAGCGCGTCGGCCACCAGGTCGTCGGCTGCCGCGCCCCGGCCCTGCACCCGGTAGCCGCCGATGCGGTGCTCACTCTGCGGGGTGAAGCCGAGGTGGCCCATCACCGGTACCCCGGCCTCGGTCAGCGCGTGCACCTGTCCCGCGGCCCGGCGACCACCCTCAAGTTTCACCGCATGTGCCCCGGCCTTCATGAAGGTCACCGCGGTCCGCAGAGCCTGCTCCGGCCCGGACTCGTACGTGCCGAACGGCATGTCGGCAACCACCATCGCGCGGTTGGTGCTGCGCACCACCGCACGTACCAGCGGCAGCAGTTCCTCCATGGTCAGCGGCAGCGTGCTCGGATAGCCGAACACGTTGTTGGCCGCCGAGTCACCGACCAGAAGTACCGGGATACCGGCCTGGTCGAAGATCTCCGCGGCGTACTGGTCGTAGGCGGTGAGCATCGCCCATTTCTCGCCGCGTGCCTTGGCCTCGGCCAGGTGCGGGATGCGCACTCGCCGGGTGGGTGGCCCACCGTAGAGCGGGGTTTCGGACATGACACACCGTTCCTTCCTCGAGGCGCTCGCCGATGAGCGTCCCCGGGCGATGTAGAGGTTTCGATGCTGTCACGCCTCGGATGGCGGTGTCTCTGCCCAGCGGTTGGTAATCGGGAGACGTCGGTCACGCCCGAAAGCCTTGAGTGAGATCTTCGGTCCTGGCGGGTACTGCCGACGCTTGTACTCGGCGCTGTCGACCATCCGGATCACCCGGGCCGCCAGCGCCGGGTCGTGACCGTGCGCGATCAACTCGTGCCAGCCCATGTCCTGGTCGACGTAGTCGACCAGGATCCGGTCGAGCTGTTCGTAGGGTGGCAGCGAGTCGGTGTCCAGTTGGCCCGGTCGAAGTTCGGCCGACGGCGGCTTGCTGATGGTGTTCTCCGGGATCGGCGGGACCTGTCCGCGCCGCTCAGCGTCGGCGTTGCGCCACCGGGCCAACTCCCACACCAGCGTCTTCGGAACGTCCTTGATCGGCGCGAACCCGCCGACGGTGTCACCGTAGAGCGTCGTGTATCCGACCGCGCACTCGGTCTTGTTGCCCGTGGCGAGCACCAGATAGCCATGCTGGTTGGACAGTCCCATCATGACCGTGCCACGGATACGGGACTGTAGGTTCTCCTCGGCCAGCCCGGCCAGACCCAGCGACTCCTGGTACGCGTCGAACATGGGCGCGATCGGCACCACGTCGAAGTGGCAGCCGAGCCGGCGGGCCAACTCGGCGGCGTCGGTGCGGGAGTGTTCCGAGGAGTAGGCACTGGGCATGGACAGGCCGTGGACGCTGTCGGGTCCCAGCGCGTCGCAGGCGATGGCGGCCACCACGGCCGAGTCGATACCGCCGGACAGAGCTACCGCGACCGACCGGAATCCGTTCTTGCGGACGTAGTCGCGCAACCCGGTGACCACCGCGCCCCACACCTCGGCCTGGTGGGGCAGTGGGTCGGCCAGCACTGGGCGTACCGGCTGGTAGGCCGGGACCGGGTCGGTGGAGATGACATGTCGCGCCACGGACATCTCCACGACCCCGTCAGGCACCCCACTGTCGAGGCTGTCGAGCCGCTCACCGACGGATCCGCCGGGCCTGTCCCTGCGCGGGTCGGTGCGCCGGTCAGGGTCGGTGGTCAGGTCGAACACCAGGAGGGTCTCCACATACTGCGGCGCCCTGGCCAGAAGGGTGCCGTCGACACCAACCACCATCGAGTCGCCGTCGTAGACCAGTTCGTCCTGCCCGCCGACCATGTTCACGTAGGCGATCGGGGCGTCGGCCTCGGCCGCGCGGCGACGGGCCAGTGGCAGCCGGACGTCGTCCTTGCGCCACTCGTACGGGGAGCCGTTGATGTTCACCACGACATCGACGCCGACCTGCCCGGCCACGGTGAACGGACCGCCGTCCTGCCACATGTCCTCACACACGGTGAGCGCGATGTCCACGCCGTGCAACCGCACCACGGTGAACTGGTCACCGGGCACGAAGTACCGCGCCTCGTCGAACACCCCGTAGTTGGGCAGGTGGTGTTTGAAGTACGTCGCGACGACCTCGCCGCCGTACAGCACTGCGGCGGCGTTGCGCGGCCCCCCGTCGGTGTCCAGGTAGCCGACCAGCACAGCCACCTCGCCCAGACCGGCGGTGGCCAGATCCTCGGCCAGTCGACCCAGACCGGACACGCTGGCCTGCCGGAACGACCGGCGGAAGACCAGGTCCTCCGGCGGGTATCCGGTGATCGTCATCTCGGGGAAGGCGACCAGGTGCGCGCCCTGGGCGGCGGCCTCCTTGGTCCACCCGAGCACCCTGTCGGCGTTGTGCGCCAGGTCGCCGACGGTGACGTCGATCTGGGCGAGTGCGATCCGGATCTGGGCCATGATCACAGTGTCGCACCGGGGCGATCCACCTGATCCAGTGGACAAGACGCCCATACCGTGGCATCAGCTCGAGTGTTAGCAGCCTGTTACGCGACGAAATCATGTTCCTGCGCAACAATATCGGCGCCGTAGGCGTCTTCATGTACCGAGATCGGACGTGGATGTCAGGCGGCGCGACGCAGGGTGCTGCGAAGGGGTGGAGCACATGGCGGGTGTGGCGCGGTTCGGTTGGAGCCGCGGGCGGTTGGCGCTGATCGTCGGGGCCCTGGCGTTGGCGCTGGTCTCGTCGTGTTCGAGCGAGTCGGGAGCCGTCGAGAAGACGGCCAACCAGGGTCACGGGGGATCCGTCGCCGGCGCTGTACCGAGTCCGTCGGACAAGCCCGCCCCGTTGGCGAGGGTCGTGGTAAGCCCCGGCCAGGGAACACAGGGATACTCCCCGGTCCAACCGGTGGTCGTCAGCGCGGCCGGCGGCACACTGGCCACGGTGACGCTCACCAGCCCGACCGGCAAGCACGTCGGTGGAACGCTGTCCGCCGACCGCACCAGGTGGACCTCCGGCGAGGTACTCGGCTACTCCAAGGCCTACACCGTCTCGACGGTGGCGACCAACGCCGACGGCAAGCAGACCACCAGCACCAGCAGGTTCACCACTGTCGCCCCGGCGAACCTGACCATGCCCACGGTGTCCCCGGACGGTGGCACCTTCGGGGTCGGGCAGCCGATCGTGGTGCGCTTCGACGAGCCGATCCCGGACAGGGCCGTGGCTGAACGGGTACTGACCGTGGACACCAGCCCCTCGGTGGTCGGCGTGTGGCACTGGTTCGGCAACCGGGAGGCGCACTGGCGGCCCCGGCAGTACTGGGCACCGGGCACCAAGGTGACCGTGCACGCGAACGTCTACGGGGTGAATCTCGGTAACGGGCTGTACGGCCAGGCCGACAAGACGGCGTCGTTCACCGTCGGTGCCTCCAAGATCGCGATCATCGACGACCACACCCACACCATGCAGGTGCTGATCAACGGTAAGAAGGCGCACGCTGACATACCGGTGAGCATGGGTCGCGGTGGCTGTATCACGGTGAAGGACAACGAGATCTGTTTCACCACCCAGAGTGGCCCGCACGTGGTCCTCGGCAAGACCCCGGTCAAGCACATGTCGTCGGCCTCCTACGGGCTGCCGGAGGACAACCCGCTGGGCTACTCCGAGGACATCCCGCTGGCGGTGCGAATCTCCTGGTCCGGCGAGTTCGTGCACTCGGCACCCTGGTCGGTGGGCGACCAGGGGCGTCGGAACGTGTCGCACGGGTGTGTGAACATCTCACCGGCCAACGCGCAGTGGTTCTACGACACGTTCGGACCCGGTGACATCGTGGACATCCGCAACACCGGCGTGCCGCTGCCCCCGACCGACGGGTACGGAGACTGGGTGCTGCCCTGGTCGCAGTGGGTGGCCGGCAGCGCACTGTCCTGATCCGCCCGGTCCACCGCCGGTCCGCAGGGTCCACGCAACGCGTTCGGCCACTCGACCGGAGTTCGCGAATCGTTCTGGGTCGGGTGGCCGTTCACGCTCTACCCGCGGGCGGTCACGTGCGTGGTCAGCACGGCGAGCACCGAGTCCCAACCACGGCGGTACTCCTCCGACCGCTCCCGGTCGATCTGGCCGAACGCCTGGTGCGCCACGGTGACGACGGTCTGTCCGTCGTCGGTGTCGGTCAGTTCCACGGTGAACCGCCCGGTCACCGCGCCCCGGGTCCCCATCGCCCCGGTCACGGTGAGCCGTTCGTCCTCGGTGATCTCGGTGACGGTGCCGTACAGGGTGCCGCCGTTCTGCCAGTCCTCGTAGAACCGGCCTCCAACGTGTGGTTCGAGTACCACGTACGAATTGTCCCGGAACCGGTGCGGCCACCACGAACCGATGTCCAGCAGCGAGGTGTAGACCGTGGGCCGCGGCGCCTGGATGCGGGTGTGTGTGCGGACGTCAATCACACCGGTGAGGACCGCGGAGATGTCCATGCTGACTCCTGATGGTTCTGCTGGTTCTGGTGGTCCGGCCAGATCTGGTCGGGAGGGTGTGACATTGGTTGGGCGCTCGGCGAACGGAGCCAGCCAACGTTGGTTGACACGTCGGATCGGAACTGGATTGAGATAGTTGAGGCGCTCGCGACCCCGACGTTCGACCAGCACAAGGCCCGCAGCGACCAGGACATCGAGATGCTTCATCACGGCGAACCTGGTGACCGGGAAGCCGGCCGCGAGCGCGCCGGTGGTACACGGACCAGCACGTAGCCGGTCCAGCAGCGCGCGGCGGGTGGGGTCGGCGAGTGCTCGCCAAACCCTGATGTCCTCCATATGTGACAGAATGGTCACATGTTTGCTGGCTGTCAACAACGCCCGTAACGTTGGTGAAACACCGGGGGCGCAGACTGAACGCAGACCCTGGCGCGGGGGCGTGCCCCTGAGTGGGGCGTGCCGAAGCCGGTCGGCCGGACAATCCGAAGGTACAAAACGATCCAGACAACCGAGGAGTACGAGGAGTAGACGGTGGACCGACAGCGGGAGTTCGTCCTGCGGACCTTGGAGGAGCGGGAGATCCGGTTCGTGCGTCTGTGGTTCACCGACGTCCTGGGGTTCCTCAAGTCGGTGGCGGTGGCACCGGCCGAACTGGAGGGCGCGTTCGCCGAGGGCATCGGGTTCGACGGATCGGCGATCCAGGGGTTCGCCCGGGCGCTGGAAAGCGACATGATCGCCAGACCCGACCCAGGCACGTTCCAGATCCTGCCCGGCCGGGACGGCGGTCCCGGTGACACCGCGCGAATGTTCTGCGACATCCTCATGCCAGACGGCTCGCCATCGTGGGCCGATCCCCGTTTCGTGTTGCGTCGGGCGCTGGCCAAGGCCGCGGACATGGGGTTCACCTTCTACACCCACCCGGAGATCGAGTTCTTCCTGCTCACCGACCATCCCGAGTCCGGCCGCCCACCCCGTCCGGTCGACTCCGGCGGCTACTTCGACCTGACCACCCACGATGTCGCGCACGACTTCTGGCGGGAGGCGGTGGCCGCGTTGGAGGCGCTGGGTATCTCGGTGGAGTTCAGCCACCACGAGTGCGCGCCGGGTCAGCAGGAGATCGACCTGCGATACGCCGACGCGCTGGCCACCGCCGACAACATCATGACCTTCCGGCACGTGGTCAAGGAGGTCGCGCTCCAGCAGGACGTGTACGCCACCTTCATGCCCAAGCCGTTCACCGGACAGCCCGGTTCTGGCATGCACGTTCACCTGTCGCTGTTCGAGGGCGACCGCAACGCCTTCCACGACCCGTCCGACCGGTTCAACCTGTCCAAGACCGCCCGGTCGTTCATCGCCGGACTGCTGCGGCACTCCCGGGAGTTCACCGCGGTCACCAACCAGTGGGTCAACTCCTACAAGCGACTGTTCGCCGAGTCGCTGGACAACAGGCTGACCGAGGCACCGGCCTACATCTGCTGGGGCCACGCCAACCGTTCCGCGTTGGTGCGGGTCCCCATGTACAAGCCGGGTAAGGCGAACTCGACCAGGGTGGAGATCCGCTCACCGGATCCGTCCTGCAATCCCTACCTGGCCTTCGCGCTGTTGCTGACCGCGGGCCTGAAGGGCATCGACGAGGAGTACGAACTGCCGCCCGGAGCCGAGGACGACGTGTGGTCGCTCACCGACAACGAACGTCGGGCGATGGGTTATGACGACCTGCCACACAACCTGTCCGAGGCGGTACGGATGATGGAACACTCCGAACTGGTCGCCGAGGCACTGGGCGAGCATGTCTTCGACTACTTCCTGCGTAACAAGCGAGCCGAGTGGGCCGAGTACCGCGCCAAGGTCACCCCGCACGAACTCGAACGCTACCTTCCGGTCCTGTAGGGACGGTCGAGTCCAGACGGTGTGACGGCGGGTGCGGAAATCCAACACCGACGGTATGGAACGGGGGTCTTGACACGGGTCGGCGCAGGTAGTTGCGTCCCTCCGGTTCCGTACCGACCGGAGGTCGACAATGCGCTTACCACGTTCCAGGACCGCCCTGGCGGCGGCCGGCTTACTCCTCGTAGCGCCGCTCGTCGCGAGTGGTTCGGCCGCAGCCGGCCCACCATCGACCAGCAGGACAGCCGCCCGTTCGCTGGGTGGTATCGACGTCGAACAGTCCACGATCCCCGACATCCAGCGAGCCATGGATTCCGGCCGACTCTCCTCGGTGCGACTGACGGCGTACTACCTCGGTCAGATCTCCCGACTCAACCCCAAGCTGCACGCGGTCATCCACATCAACAAGCAGGCACTGGTCGAGGCTGCGCTCAGTGACGTCCGGCACCATCTGCACTCCACCCGTGGGCCGATGGACGGAATCCCGATCCTGCTCAAGGACAATGTGGGCACCCGTGACGAGCCCACCACCGCCGGTTCCGAGGCGCTGGCGAAAGCCCGGACCGGTGACGCGTTCCTGGTCAGTCGGCTGCGTGCGGCCGGTGCGGTGATCATCGGCAAGGCGAACCTGTCGGAGTGGGCCAACTTCCGCTCCAGCCTTTCGTCGAGCGGATGGAGCGGGGTCGGCGGTCAGACCAACAACCCCTACGTGCTGGACCGCAACCCGTGCGGCTCGTCCAGCGGCTCGGCGGTCGGCGTGTCCGCCCACCTGGCCACCGTGGCGATAGGTACCGAGACCGACGGCTCGGTGGTCTGCCCCTCCGGGGCGAACGGTGTGGTAGGGATCAAGCCCACGCTGGGTCTGGTCAGCCGGTCGGGCGTGGTGCCGATCTCGGCCGAGCAGGACACCGCCGGCCCGATCGCGCGCAACGTCACCGACGCGGCCGTGGTGCTGTCAGTGATCAACGGCGTGGACCGTACCGACCAGGCCACCGAGGCCAGTCGCGGGCACGCGTCGTCGGACTACACCCGGTTCCTGAACCCCGACGCGCTGCGCGGCAGGAGGATCGGCCTGTGGGTCGACTCCACCGGCGGATCAAGTCCGGAGACCGACGCGATCTTCCAGCGGTTCGCCGCGACACTGCGAGACCTGGGCGCGACCCCGGTCGAGGTGAGCCTGCCGTTCCAGGACGTGGTGGGCGACAACGAGTTCCCGGCCCTGTTGAACGAGTTCAAGCATGACATCAACGCCTACCTGGCCACCACCGGCGGCCAACACCCGGAGAACCTGGCCGGGTTGATCGCGTTCGACAACGCCCACGCCGACACCGAGTTGCGGTTCTTCGACCAGGACATCTTCGACCTCGCACAGGCGACCAGCGGCGACCTCACCGACCCGACCTACCTCCAACAGCGTCACGACGCGACCGACGCGGCGCAACGCAGCATCGACGAGACCATGAAGACCCTCCACCTCGACGCGATCGCCGCACCCACAAACAGCCCGGCGTGGAAGACCACCCTCGGCCAGGGCGACGCGTTCCTCTTCGGCACCTCGGGCCCGGCCGCGGTCGCGGGCTACCCGAACGTCTCGGTGCCGATGGGCTTCGTCGGCCCGCTGCCGGTCGGGGTGTCCCTGTTCGGTGGGCGCTGGGACGAGCCCAGGCTGATCTCGTTCGCCTACGCCTTCGAGCAGGCCACCCACGTCCGTACACCGCCGCAGTTCATCCCCACCATCGGCTGACTCCTCACGCCTACCGGCGGCCCGCCCCACCCGGGGTGGGCCGCGGGCGGTGTCCGGGTGGTAATCCGGTGGACGTGACCGTCGGCCGTCGTCAGGGTGAGGTCATGGACTGTGTGGTCGAGCCGGATGTGGTCACCTTCGCCGAGCGGGTCGTGCCGTTCCTGTCCCGGCAGCCGGTGCAGCACAGCGTCATCCTGACGCTGCTGGAGGCCAGGCTGCGCGGCGGGGCGGTCGACCCGAACCCACCGGTGTGTGGCCACGTGACCGACGCCGGTGAGGTGGTTGGCGTGGCGCTGCGCACACCGCCGAGGAAGGTGGTCCTGTCGGTGATGCCGACCGGGGCCGTGGTCGCACTGGAGGCGGCGCTGTGCTACGGTGCCGCGGTGACCGCGGCCTGCTCCGCGCACGCGTTGGCCCACGGCGCCACGGCGGCCATGCTCTACACCGACCTGGCCAACCCGACAAGTAACTCGATCTACCAGCAGATCGGCTACCGCCCCGTCTCCGACGCCTCGGACTTCCACCTGCGTTGAGGTCCCGCATCAACACCCGAATGCTGCTGAGAAGGTGGCCCGTCGTCCTGATGCGACCAGGGTGTGCAGATTGGCACACGCTAACCTGCGATGTGTGCGCCTGCCGACAGCTCTGGTGGTCCAGAACGATCCTGACAGTCCGCCGGCCCGACTCGGTGACTGGCTGGTCGAGGCCGGACTGGAGCAGTATGCGGTCACCCCGTATGACGGCAGCCTCCTTCCGGATAAACTCGATGGTTATGCCGCGTTCGTCACCGTTGGTGATGGGATGTCCGCTCCGGACGGGGCCGCGGCTGACTGGCATCTCGCGCTGAAGGCGTTGCTACGCCAGGCGGTGTCGGCTGGCCTGCCCACCCTGGCGGTGTGTCAGGGAGCCCAACTGCTCGCTGAGGCACTGGGGGGTCGGATCGCGCCGGGGGAGTCCGGTCCGGAGATCGGTCCGGCACTGGTCGCCAAGCGTGACGTCGCGTCCGCCGACCCGTTGTTCGGGTTGGTGCCGTTCACTCCGGACGTGGTGCAGTGGCACCAACTCGGCATTATCGCGCTCCCACCCGGTGCCGTGCTGCTGGCCAGTTCGCCGAAGTACCCGAACCAGGCGTTCCGGGTCGGAACCGCCGCCTACGGGCTCCAGTTCCACATCGAGACGACTCCCGACATCGTCCGGCGCTGGGCTGACCGGGACACCGACAGGCTGGGCGGTTTCGGGGTCGAGCGGGAACGGCTGCTGGCTCGCCTGGAAGAGGCACACGCCGACGTGGAGGACGTCTGGCGTCCGTTCACCGTTCGTTTCGTCGAACTTGCCCTGCGCTACCACCGAGATCACCAGACGGGCACGGACCCGGCAGGCGAAGCGGGGGAGGTCCGTCCCAGTTGACCGCAGCCGGGTCGAGGGACACCGCGCGAACCGCCCGCCGGTTCGCCGACCCTGACCGGGTGACCGGGGCGCTCGCCGAACTCGGACTGTGGGACACGGCTGGTAAGAGCCCGGCCGACCCCGCCGCTGCCGAGGTGATCGAACATCTGGCCCACGCCGCTGACCCGGACCGGGCGGTCACCGGACTGTTCCGGATAGTCACCGTGGCCAACAATCGCGACACCGACGGTGACCCAGACCCCGCGGGTCTGTTGCGTCGACTGCGCGACAGTCCGATGTTTCGATCTCGGCTGGTCGGCGTGCTGGGTGCCAGCGCCGCGCTCGGCGACCATCTGGCGTTCCACCCCGGCGACTGGCGACTCCTCGACGAGGAGGCCGTGCTGCCAGATCACGCCGAGGTGCTGCTCACCGCGGTGGGCGCCGATCCGGCCGACCCGCC
>DATCXL010000856.1:0-2868 GCA_036565825.1 Mycobacteriales bacterium | reverse complement strand
ATCACCGCGGTAAGCGCCGTCGCGCGCTACGTCGGCCAGTTGTTGGCAGGAAGCTAGGGATCCGTGGCGACTGACTACTACGGCGTTCTCGGCGTTGCCCGGGACGCGACACCGGATGAGATCAAGCGCGCGTACCGCAAGTTGGCACGTGACCTACATCCGGACCTGAATCCCGATCCGGAGGCACAGGAGCGGTTCAAGGACGTGACCCGGGCCTACGAGGTGCTCTCCGACCCGGAGAAGCGGCAGATCGTCGACCTGGGCGGCGACCCGCTGTCGCCCGGGGGAACGCCGTTCACCGGCTTCGGTGGCCTGGGCGACATCATGGACGCGTTCTTCGGAACGTCCGGTGCGCAACGTGGCCCGCGCAGCCGGGTGCGCCAGGGCGCCGACGCGTTGATCCGGCTCGAACTCGAACTGGCCGAGGCGGCGTTCGGGGCGACCAAGGAGATCACCGTGGACACCGCGGTGGTGTGTGACACCTGTGAGGGAGCCGGTACGGCGCCGGGCACCCATCCGCAGCCATGCGAGACATGCGCCGGGCGCGGCGAGGTGCAGACCGTGCAACGGTCCTTCCTCGGGCAGGTCATGACCACCCGCACCTGCCCGTCCTGCATGGGAGCGGGCGAACTGATCACCTACAAGTGTCCCGAATGCGGCGGCGAAGGACGGGTCCGCGCCCGTCGCACCATCTCGGTGAAGATCCCGCCCGGGGTCGAGGACGGGATGCGGATCCGACTGTCCGGACAGGGCGAGGTGGGTCCGGGTGGCGGCCCGGCCGGCGACCTGTACGTGGAGATCAGCGAACTGCCACACGACATCTTCAGCCGTCAGGGCGACGACCTGCACTGCCGGGTGTCACTGCCGATGACCGCCGCGGCCCTGGGCACCTCGCTGAAACTCACCACATTGGACGGCGAGGAGCAGGTCGACATCCGGCCGGGCACCCAGCCGGGCACCGTGCTGACCCTGCGCGCACGCGGTGTGCCGCAACTACGAGGCGTCGGACGTGGTGACCTGCTCGTGCACGTGGAGGTGAAGACACCGACCCGCATGGACGCCGACCAGGAACGACTGCTGCGGGACCTGGCCCGGATGCGCGGCGAGGAACGCCCGGACTCGGGTAGGGCCGGCGGCGGCGGTCTGTTTTCCAGGATGCGTGACGCCTTCAACGGGCGGTAACGGTGAGCGCACCGGTTTTCCTTGTTGACCAACTGCCCGCGACCGACCGGGCTGTGCTCGACGGCCCGGAGGGGCGGCACGCCGCCACCGTACGGCGCATCCGTCCTGGTGAACAGGTCCGCCTGTCCGACGGAACTGGCGGTGTGGCCGAGTGCGCGGTGGTGGAGGCCGACCGCGACCGGCTGGCGCTGACCGTGCTTCGGCGCAGCAGGCTGGACCCGCCCGATCCCCGGTTCGTGGTGGTGCAGGCGCTTCCCAAGGGGGACCGGGGTGAGCTGGCCGTGGAGTTGCTCACCGAGGTCGGTGTCGACGAGGTCGTGCCATGGTCCTCGGACCGCGCCGTGGCGCGGTGGCGTGGCGAGCGGGGTGCCCGGGCGCTGTCCCGCTGGCGGTCCACGGCCAGGGAGGCGGCCAAGCAGAGCCGTCGCGCCTGGGTGCCTCAGGTCGCCGAGCTGCACAGCACCCGGCAGGTGTGCACGCTGATCGCGGGAGCGGCTGCGGCCATGGTGCTGGACCCGGACGCGCGTGTTCCGCTGGCGGAGGTGCCGCTGGTCGAATCCGGGGACATCGTGCTGGTCGTTGGCCCGGAGGGCGGGCTGACCGAGGGGGAACTGACCGCCTTCCGTGCCGCGGGCGCATGGTTGGCCCGGCTCGGGCCAACCGTGTTGCGTACCTCCACCGCCGGGCCAGCCGCGCTGTCCGTGCTGGCGGTGCGCACGAACCGGTGGCGCTGAACCGGGGCTGGGCCCCTCGGCGCCCTTGGCGCCCTTCGCGTCCTGCCTGCCGGACGGTCACCTCCGCAGCTCGGCGGGCTCAGGAGGTCGGGACCGCCACGAAGCCGAGCAGGTGGTTCTGTTTGTCGACTGCCCACGCCGCAACCGTTCCGGTCGGGGTGGACAGCGATCGGATCGGGGTGAGCGTCGCGGTCCAGAGTTGTTGCTGGGCCTGGTCGGGGTCGGGGGACAGCGCGGGCTGCTGCGAGGCCAGCGTCTGGTCCTGGCCCGGCTCACGTAGCTCGACCTTGATCGAGGCTACCGGTTGGGAGAAGTCCGGTCGTACCACGGTGCCGGTCACGGTCATCGCCGAGGTGCCATCCAGTACGCCGGGCCGGACTGTCATCGAGGCCGGGTCGTTGCCGTGTGTCGGTTCGCTCGCGTCCACCACGACATACGGCGAGTCGTTGCCCTGCCGTACCCGCACCAGGTAGACCAGCGACACGGGTTCCTGGTTGCCGTCACTGGACTTCCTGGAGACCGTGACGCCGATGCCGGCGGCCAGCGGAGCGTCCCCGGCGGCCACCAGTGTGTCGGTGGTACCGACAAAGGACCGAATGAACTCCAGCGCGGTCTGGTGCGGGTCGTCCAGTTCGGGGCGAACCTCGGCGCTCACATCCTGGTCCGCCCGCCGCATGCCCTCCCGGCGGCTGCCGTAGGGCCACACCGTGGTCATGTCTGGAAGATCGGAGTCCACGCCGGTCGGCGTGGGCGCGGTGGAACCTTCGATCGGAGTAGCCGAACCCGAGGTGGCCACCTTCCCGGCACGGCTTGTCGACGGCGGGTGTACCGGCGTGGTTGCCCGGTTTCCGGAACGTTGACTCGTCGCTGTGGAGGTCAGGGCCGCGTCACGGTCGCCGAACCCGTTGGTGTGCGAGTACAGCGGCACCGCCGCGGCGAAGGCCACCAACGC
>DATCXL010000822.1:0-5237 GCA_036565825.1 Mycobacteriales bacterium | reverse complement strand
ACGGCGGCGAACCGGTAGGCGGTCACCGGTCGTTCCTCGGTGCTGGTCGGCACCTGGTGTCCCTCCGGGTCGGTGGCGTTCGCCCTGGGCGGCGGGCCGGTTCGGGGTGGGCCCGGCCCGCCGCCCGGAGGCTGGTCGGTCCGGTGATTGGCCGCAGACGAGACCGGCGACCGGGCACTGCGGGCCTGGGTGTTCGCCCGCGAGGCCAGCATCCCGCTGTACTACGGCAGCCCACAGTCCACCATGGATCTGGCGCGCCAGGCGGGGGCGATCGCCGGAAACACACTCTGCGGCGCGGTGGTACGGGCGTCCGCGCTGGAGGCACGCGCGCTCGCCATACAGGGCCGCGCCCAGGAGTCCGAAGCGGCGACGAAGCGGGCGGAGACCGTTTTCGCGACGCTTCCGGAGAAGGAGAAGGCAACGGTGGCGTTCGGGTTCACCGAGGCCCAACTGCACTTCTGCGCCAGTACCGCGCTGGTCAGCCTGGGTGATGCCGCGCGTGCCTGGCCACACCAGGAGGAGGCGCTGAGGTTGTATCCGGCCGGCGCCTACGTCGACCCGACGCTGATCGCGTTCGACCGGGCCGTGTCGTTGATCAGAGACGGCGACGCGGTGGAGGGGCCGAGGATGGCCAGCCGAGCGTTGCTCGACCTGCCCGCCGACAGGCGCACCGACCACCTGATCACCCGGGGCCCTGCGGTGGCCGAGGCGATCCCACCCCGTCAGCGCACCAACCCCGCCGCCCGCGACCTCTTCGAGGTCCTCAACCTCCGACCAAAGCAGTAACGTGATGTCAAATTCATGATCGAATAAACGGTAATAAGATCAACTGGCAAATTTCGCATTTATTGATCTTTCCCTGTCGGGCAGATGTTGCGGTTCTGACCTTGTCCGCGGTGTCGATCTGCGTAACATGCTGTGCGGTGTTCCACGATCCACCGGCATCCGGGCCCGGTCGTGCCGGTCAGCGCCGCCCAGGTGAACCCGCGTATCCCGCACGTTCGCCGCCAGGTTCAGGGCGGAATGATCTCTGCTCGGCGTGGGAAAAGTGGCTGCGATCATTCCGCTGGTCCGTACGCCCGAATTCACAGGGAGCCGTCAATGATCACATCCGAACCACCACGGGTGCCCTATCCGTTGGGACATTCCAACGACGAGGTACGCCGGTTGGACATGCAGGCCGAACTGCTCGATCCGACCACCCGCCGGCTGTTCGAGGATGCCGGCGTCGGACCCGGGATGCACGTTCTCGACATCGGGTGCGGACCGGGTGCGGTGTCCTCGCTGGTGGCCCGGATGGTCGGTCCGGAGGGCAGCGTCACCGGGTTGGACATCGACCCGACCGCGCTGGACACCGCCCGCGACCGGTTCGCCGCCGTCGGGCTGGACAACGTGACGTTCGTGCAGGGAGACCTGGCCGAACCCGCCGTGTACGAGAAACTGGACACCTTCGACGCGGTGGTGGGCAGGTTCGCGCTGTGCTGGCTGCCCAACCCGGTGGAGACGTTACGTCGGCTGGCCGACCGGGTTCGGCCCGACGGGGTACTGGCCTTCTACGACGTCGCCTTCCTGCCCCCCGCCTCCATTCCACCGTCGCCCACCCTGGACGCGATGTGGGGGTGGATCGCCGCCGCGCTGCGCCGGATGTACGGCGAGTACCGGATGGGTCTGCGCCTGCATCCGATGTTTCTCGCCGCCGGGTTACCCGAACCGGCCCTGCGGATGGACGCCTACATGGGTGGCGGGCCGAACTGGACCGGCTATCAGGTGATGGCCGACCTGGTCCGCAGCCTGCTGCCCAACATCGTCGAGTTCGGCATCGCCACCGCCGAGCAGGTGGACATCGACACCCTGGGCGACCGACTGCGGGCGGACATCGTCGGCGGCGGGGGCAGCGTGGTGGGGTGGAGTTTCGCCACCGCCTGGGCCCGCAAGCCATAGCCAGAGCGTCAGACCGGGATCGCCACCGTCACGCAGAACGGGTGTCCCGCCGGGTCCAGCAGCACCCGCCAGCGGTCCGGCGCCGGCTGGGTGTCGGCACTGGTGGCGCCCAACTCGACCGCCCGCGCCTGCGCGGCGTCGAGGTCGTCCACCGCGAAGTCCAGGTGCATCTGCTTGGGCAGGTCGGCCTCGGGCCAGGTCGGAGGCCGGTGGTCGGGCACCCTGACCGCGGCCAGGGAGAGGCCGGCGGTGGAGATCGCCACGAACTCCTCGTGGGTGAAGACGATCTCCCCACCGGCGAAGTCACGGTAGAACTCGGCCAGCGCCATCGGGTCGACGCAGTCCAATGCCACCGCGCCCAGCCGTACGTTCAAAGGCATGGAGCTCTCCTTCTCGTTATCGCATCCGTTGCCAATGCCGTCGATGATCAGACCGAGATGTGACAGTTTCGGGCAGTCGGGCGGTCACCACGTCGCTCAGATGACCCGTAGCGAGTTTATGACGGTGTCGCGACTGGCGTCGTCCAGGCCGGTGGTGTCGACGGTGAGCACCCAGCCGCTCTGGTAACCGGTCAGGAACAGCTCGGTGACCAGTGTGTCGTGTCCGGCGTCGTCAACCGGGCGCCGGAACGTCAGCACTATCGCCGGCAGGCCCAGCACGTCGGTGATCTCCGCCGACCGAGGCTCGATCCCGTCGTCGCTCAGTTCCGCGAGCAGGTCGCGCAGAAAGTCGTCCGACACCTCCGGCAGGTCTGGAACCTTCTGCAGGACCTCGGTGTCACCGGTCCTCTCGTCGTAGAAGTACAGCACCCCGCCGGACTCGACCAGATCCCTGGACTGCCTGAGTACCTCGGCCAGGTCCGGGTCAGGGTGCTCGGCGAGCTGGTCCGCGATCGAGTCCAGGTTCTGCTTGCTCAGTTCGAACTTGAAGAACGTCGTGGGCACCAGCACAGCGAATCCCGCGTCCTCGTCACGGACCAGGCTGAACCCGTCAGGCACCCGAGGTGACTCCAGGGCGGGGCGCCCGCTGCCGGCGGTGGCCCGGCCGGCCACGATGGTCGGGTGCGCCCGGACCCAGACGTCCAGGGCTGCGGTGCCCACCAGCGCGACCACCGCGAGCACCGCACCGGTCAACCGCCACCAGCGGCGCGGGCGGCGCGGGCGGCGCCGGCGCGGTGCACCGAACAGTTCGGCGGCGCGTGCGGAAACACGCGGATAACCGGATGCCGTACCGACGGGTTGGCCGCCCGGTGGCCAGTGCGACGTCGGATCATTCATAAACGTCGAAGATATCGGTTCCAATGACCGTTCGTCCGGTCCGATATTCGTTCACTGGATTGTCTGGTTCGCCGCTGAAAGCCGTTGACAGCACCGGCGACGGGTCGACCGGGCAGGGTCGGCTGTACGGGTCAGCCGGTGGGTTGGTTGGTGGGCCAGTCGGCGGCGCGGATGGCGCGCAGTGCCTCCCGCCGGTCCTCACCGGTCAGCCGGTCGGTGTAGACGTGCCCGATCAGGTGGTCGGTCTCGTGTTGCAGGCAGCGGGCGAAGTACCCGGTGCCCTCCACCCGCACCGGTTCGCCGCGGCGGTCCACGCCCTCCACCACCGCGTGCCCGTGCCTGGGGGTGTCGAACTGGAGGCCGGGCAGCGACAGGCAGCCCTCCCCGTCGGTGACCACATCCCCGTCGGCCAGTGTGAGTACCGGGTTGACCACGTGTCCCCGGTGCTGCTCGCCCTCGTCGTCCGGGCAGTCGTAGACGAACACCGACAGTTCCACGCCGATCTGGTTGGCCGCCAGCCCGACCCCGTCCGCGGCGTACATGGACGCGAACATGTCATCGACCAACCTGGACAGCTCACGGTCGAATGTTCGTACCTGCTCGCTCGGTGTCCGCAGCACCGGATCACCGAGGAACCGGATCGGCCGAGCCGTCCCACGCCTGCGCAACACGCCCGTGTCTCCCGTTCTGTTTGTTCACCCAACGCCGATCTTTTCACGTCGGGCGCCCACACCCGGGCGACTCCGGTCGACGGTCAGGGGCGGTGCGCACCGGACCAGGTCCAGGGGTAACCGGTGTCCTCGCAGGCGAAGCCGGCCTCGCAGATGTCCAGCGGTCGGAAGGTGTCCACCATCACCGCCAGTTCGTCGAAGAACTCGACCCCCAGCGAGCGCTCCGATGAGCCTGGCTGCGGGCCGTGGGTGAACCCGGCCGGGTGCAGCGAGATCGACCCCTGCCCGATCCCCGAGCCCTTGCGTGCCTCGTAGTTCCCGGCGGTGTAGAACAGCACCTCGTCGCTGTCCACGTTGGCGTGGTTGTAGGGCACCGGGATGGAAAGCGGGTGGTAGTCCACCTTGCGCGGCACGAACGAACAGATCACGAAGTTCGGCCCCTCGAACGTCTGGTGCACCGGTGGTGGCTGGTGCACCCGCCCGGTGATCGGTTCGAAGTCGGCGACGTTGAACGCGTACGGGTACAGCGCACCATCCCAACCGACCACGTCGAACGGGTGTTGGGCATAGGTGAACCGGGTCCAGCCCTGCCGGTGTCGGACCAGTACGTCGACGTCGGTGCCCTCGGCCAGCAGCGGCTCGGTCGGGCCGCGCAGGTCCCGCTCGCAGTACGGCGCGGACTCGTTGAACTGGCCGCGCGCGGTCAGGTACCGCTTCGGCGGGGTGATGTGCCCGGTGGCCTCCACCACCAGCGTGCGCAGCGGCTCGTCACCCGTGGGCACCATCCGGTAGGTGGTCGAGGTGGGCACGATCAGGTAGTCGCCGGTACCAATGTCGAACCCGCCGAAAACAGACTCGAACCGGGCCGTACCCGACTCCACGTAGACGCACTCGTCGCCGACGGCGTTCCGGTACAGCGGGCTGGGTCGGTCGGCCACCGCGTAGGAGATCCGGCAGTCGTCGTTGGCCAGCAGGTGCGCTCGCCCGGTGATCGCGTCGACACCGGGAGCGTCCAGCTTGTGGGGCCGCAGGTGCCGGGGGAGCAACGGCAGGTTGGCCGTTCGCGAGGACGGGGGCGGGTCATACCGCTGGCTGTTCACGATCGCGGTGGGCAGGTGCCGATGGTAGAGCAGCGCCGAGTCCGAGGAGAACCCCTCGACTCCCATCAGTTCCTCGGCGTACAGGCTCCCGTCCGGCTGGCGGAACTGGGTGTGGCGCTTTCGTGGGATCTGGCCGACCTGGCGGTAGTACGGCATGGCTCCTCCGACGGGTACCGACCCGCGATTGTTTCGTTCGATTATCGGACGGTCTTGTCCTCTATATGTAGCCTCGGCTAGCGTCCGAGCCA